>JAUXIH010000044.1 GCA_030621105.1 Dehalococcoidia bacterium
GCCCTGGCAATCTCCAGATTGTTACCCGTTATCTTGGTTTTGAAAGCGGTGTCGATGATACTATTTCCATCTGTCCCATGCGATGTTCCTGTGCTGGAGGCGATATCATCTACCGCCATTCCATTGACTGCCACTCTCTGGTTCATCGCCTCACAGGCAAGAATGGCCTCATCCCAGTCCACATAAGTCCAGGTACATTTCATAGCCAGAGACATAGCAGCGTAGGTGCTTCCCCAGTTATCGCCATCGACAGCGCCTTTTGTGGACATCGTAGCTAAAGGATGCGTCATTGGGTATTTCGCCAGACCGAAACCGCCTAACTCAACATCATTTGCAAACCCCTTAGTAATCATTCCTGCTGGAAAGCCGGCCGTCTTGAACCTTGGAATCCAGACAAAGTCCGAATGAACCAAGGATGCTCCCGCGGCATTTTTGTTCTCGTGTTCCACTCGGATATCTATAGTCGCCGCATCTATATAATCCAAAAGGTCTTTTAAGCTTTTTGCTGTTACCAGTGCCATCAGGCCACCTCCTTAAATTCCCTTATCACTGTCTTGCTGAGGTCGAGAGGGGCAATAACTTCCCTGGTCACCGGTGTCCCCATGTCGTCAATCTGCCCTGTGTCCTCAGCGGTAATGACTGCGGCCGGCACCTCGAGCTCACAGATTGTTGTCTGGTGAATAGGCTTTGACTCAATAGTAAGAGAGCCGTCCGGGTCCTTAAACACCGTTACCTTTTTCCCCTGATAACCAGAGAGGTCAAACTCAGTTTTCTCAACTACTAACTTTGTTCCCCTTTTCTGGATAGGTGCGTCAATCTTAGTTTTCTCAATCACCTTTCACCTCCTAATATGGCTCTGCTGCCCACTCAAAGGCCGACACTCCGGAGCCGGTGTTATTGACCCTGAAACTATTGGTGGCCTTGTCTGAAATCCAGACTTCGCCAACAGCACTGGGGTCAGCAGTAGGTCTTATCAAAACCCTGTAATCGGTATCAGCCATGGCAGGGCTTAGCGCAACTGTGGTATACGAGCCATAACCACCGAAGTTATCCGTGCCACTCTGGCCAAGATGAGCATGAGAGGCAGCTGCCTCAAATTCTGTCTGAGTTAGCTCTGCCCCCACTGATACATGAGTAATTCCCTTAGGCATAGTTCACCTCCTAACTCAAAGTAATGTCTATTTCCAGCGTCCAGGTGCCGGTCGTCTTCGTCCCCAGGGACTCCACCTTCCTGTTAAGGCACTTGGTACTGGTCGACTGCTTTACTACCCACTCGTGCCAAGCGTAGTTGGCCTCAGCTGAGCCGAAGCTGGACTTGAAGGTCACCTTCTGGGTGGTAGAGGTGGGATAGGTAGCCTCCATTGCATTGTATTTCTTGTTGGTGACTGCCTGTAGGTCGGTCTGGGCGGCAGCAGCGGCCGTTGAGGAGTCCCCCACGCCAATAGTGGCGGCAGTGTTATCAAAGATATGAGTCGCACCGGGGACCGCTCCGGTAACCAGGTCCCACATTTCGTTGATGCCTGAGTTAAGTAAGCAGTTGCCCTCTCCCTCCTTTACCTCATAGGGGACGGTGCCCTCCAGGAAGGCTTCCCTTCCCTCCGGGGTCTTGAAGGCATCGATGTCGCCGTGCCTCTTTTCCAAGCGGTAGTGGCATTTCCAAGTTGCTTGTTCTGTTCTCTCCATGTTGATCCTCCTTTTAAGATTTCGGATATTCTGTAAAGACCCTGGTTTTTACCAGTCGTCTCAGGTCTTGCTGATAGAGGGCTAATTTATTTTTAGCCCAGGCCTGATAAGAATTAATGACACCGGAGATTGATAGTCTAGCCGTTAGTTCCTTGATGTAACCACCAGCTTGATTCAGATAGGCTGTAGCACCGGAAAGCTCCCGTGTTGCATAGTTGCCATACTGACCTGCAGGGGTATCCACGGATAAATAACCCCTCGCCTGATTCAGGTATGAGAGGGCGGCCGACATCTCCCTCGCAGCGTAATTGGCATAATCACCCAAAGGGTCTCTGCCAACATATACCTTATTGAAACCTAGAGCTCGGCCAGCAGTCAGGTCGGCAATAGCCTGGGTAATTCTGGTAGACATACTGTCTATGGCCGCATCTGCTGTGGCCCTAGTCTCAGCTATTAAAGGACGACCGCTAGTAAGGTCGGCAATAGCCTGGGTTATCCGGGCCGACATGGTATCTATTGAAGTATTGACATCAGCTATTCTCGTGATAGCCTCTTTCACTTGCGCCCTGACCTGATTGGTCCAGCCCAGAGCGGCATAAGCCACTACGCCGTTAACCAGTAGTCTCTCAAGTCGCTGGTCAAGGGTAGAGCTCGATTCGGTGAGCTGGTGAACCTTGTGGCAGTAGAGGTAAACATCCTCGCTAGCTGATGGGCTGAAGTTGATATCCATTCTCAGGGTATCTCCAAAGATACCGTGGTTCCTGTAATCAGGCGGATTCTGACCTGTGCGGAACTCAATCTTGTCCACCTCAAGTAAATTCTCAATAGAGCTAATGTCTAACTCTTTTGAGCTTGCTGTGGTGGTCAGGGTCTCCTTGACTTCATAGGGTTTACGCTCAGAGATTTCAACCAGGCAATCACTAATATACAGATTGAGCTCATCATCCTTGAAGTCTTGGTCGGAGCCAGAAACAAACTCATCATTGAGAAATTGGCGTACTGTTGCCCTTATTGCGCTAAGATTCTTAGCCATACCTATCCTCCTAGTCTTCTATAAGACAGTACTCAACATTACATGAAGCTGTGTTCGCTTTTCCGTAAACTGTGGCGCTGTTATGTCGATAAAGGGCAAATTCGCCTGCCTTTAGTTTGGTATCGTAAACCCCAGTCGTTGACCCGATTTCCACATAGTTTGTAGAGTCAAGGTTTATGATAAGCATATAGCCTGGGGTTCCCAGGTCTGCGCCTTGGGCTATTTCCTCTTCGGCCGTCCCTATTGTTTGGACTCCGTGCGTAAAGGCATCACCGGTAACAGTTACGCTTTTACTTACTTGCTTGGTGACTTTTGCGCCACCTTTACTAAACGACAGATTTACGATTAAAGAAAGTTCGTCAGCCATAGCCCACCTACTTCTTTACTGATTCTTCACAGTAATCCTTTAATGTCTCTTCGCTGTTTCCTTCAGCTAATTTAGCTGCCTGAGCACTGTAATCCTTGGGGGTTTCCCCTTTCTTTATTGAAAGTGCTATGCAGAACAGCTTACGCTGAGATTCACTGGTTGCCGGCATCTCCCACCTCCCTATACGTTCTTTACGAGTTCGTCCTTATGTCCTTTGAGATTACTTTCATCCGATAGACGCCAGCCGAAGGTATGATTTACAACAGGTATCTGCCTCGTCGCGGACTTACCGCAACCGGGACAGGGAAAAGAGTCTTCCCCGGGCATCGGGAGGAAGTGCTCAAAGTCCATCCCGCAGTGGCTGCATCTATACACGTACAGGGGCATCTTCTACCTCTTCGGGGTTCTTCCCGCCCACTGTATTGCCTCTTGCGGCAAGGTATTCCGCCTGAGTCTTGATGTTGTCCTCTATAGACATTCCCCCATTCAGGGGAGGAATGATGGCATAGAATAGGACTTCACCATCAGAAGTGACCTCAACCGACTTCATCTGCTTGAGCTTCAAGGCGCTGAGTTTCTTGAACTCGGTAAACCTGATGTTCGGAATTAAATTCGCCATTAGTCCTCTATCTCCTCTCTGTCAATTTGGGTCACCCTGCAGAGCAAAAAGCCATCCTCATCACACCGGAGCAATCTCTTGTTACCGCTCTTGTCTACCCCCATCAGCATCTGACAAGGAACCCCATCAACCGCTACCTTTCCTTCTTTTTCTTCATTTTCTTCTGCCATAATTTACCTCCTAAGACAGAGAGGGGAGAGTGTTTAATTCTCTCCCCTCATACCCTCCTCATACCCTGTGCTATAGCACGATGACTTTCATCTGGCTATAACCTGTAACGTCAGCAGTCGCAGAACCAAAATGGAGCAACACCGACCCCGGACCCGCAACGATTACAGGTATATGTTTGCGTGCAGTCCATAGGTAGTTAGTGTTCTCATCCGCCAGCTGTGTAGCCTTTGCATCATTGGAGATGGAGTGTCTTGCTATTTCCAATGAACCACCGGCAGTCTTGGCAGCAGCGGTGATGTCCGGCCCCACATAAGCAGCGAGTCCCGAAGCGTTAGCAAAGCCTGTGTTCAGGTTAATCGGGGTAAAGGCGGTGCCACCAGAGCTATAACGGACTTTGGTATTATCCACCTCAAGCATTACTTCAGCCAAGGTTCCAGCAGCGAGGTCAACCACGTGAGCACTTGCCTCTGCCAACATGACAGTTACACCAGAGGGGACATCCACCAGCATATTCAACGTGGTGTCATCTACTGGCGTGGTGTCAATCGGTGCATTTTCCGCTCCGGCAAAAACCAGATAACCCTTGCCGATAAGTACCATATACGAGAAGAAGTCCATGCCGACAGGCATACCGTATTTGTTCATCGTGGCACGGGATTTGGCTTCGTTTTCTAGGTTCCTCAAAACAGTCACAGCCATAAATTCACCAGGCATAATGTTTCCTCCTTTAATTTAGGAGGGGATGCCTCCACCCCCTCCTCGTACTTTTACGCTACAGCGATAGCACCCAGCTCAATATCGCTATTGAGAAGGTCATCGTAAGGAACAACCCTCAATGCCAAATCCCATCGTAAGCTAGAAGCATCGGCAGTCCCATTTGGATAAACCACAAGGAAAGCATCAGTGGAATTACCCTTTGCTTTCCAGATAGGACGGCTTACGCCCGCTACCGCCTGAGTTGCCATCCCCTCAAGAACACCCTTTGCCGTATTAACGAGCGAGTCAATCACTTCAACACCGACATTAGTCCCATCCGCATCATCAGCCAGACCAACATCGATGTCACAGTCATCGCTGTCTTCAGTTGTAATGACGGCAAGGGCCTGTAGTATCACAAGGTCTTGTGAGTACGGGTTTTCCTTGTAATAAGCCACGCCGGCAGAGGCAATAGCTGCAGGTCCCCTCAGACCAGGGAATCTCATCCAGAAATCCCGGGCTGCCCCTGCCTGATTGGATGACTTTGACGCATCGTAAGTCATCTCTATAGCAGTAGTAATAGTCGCCATAATAAAACCTCCTTAACTTTTTGTTTTTAGCTTGCCGTCGCACTCATGAGGACGGCCGCAGCCAGCTTGTTGGTGAGCCGCATACCAGCGTAAAACTTGATGCGGACCCTCTTGGCGTCCTTGGTCTCCAGCTTGTCAAACTTCTCGATCTGAATCATCCCCTCACCGTTGATACCGCAGAGGCCATCCTCTCCGAACCGGACAGCGCAAAGGGGTGAAGTATCGTTACCCCCACTCACAGCAGTTGTCGGAGTATAGGATGCCGGCGCCGATACTAGGGTCGAAGGGTCGGGGAAGTTTACCGGGGTAGAATCGTCGATCAGGACAGTCTGTTCCCCGTAGCGGGTTACAGGAAAGCCTAATGCGTTCTTGTCATGCTCCAGGTTGGTACCAGAGGCCCTGGCCAGAGATGTGAGTTTACGCCTCATCAATCGATTCATGATAAGGTGGGTTGCCTTCGGTTTCACTAAATCCAGCAGGACATCTACCATGTCAATGGTCAATGTAGCTGAAGCACCCGAAGCCGCCTGAATTACCTGGGCGTTGTTAGCAGCACCTACTGCCGAATAAAGGGCGCCATCCAGGTCAGTAGCGGTTGAGGACTCACATTCACAGAGCAAACGCAACAGTCCCTTGAAGTTCTTTGCAGCCGAGTACTTGGCTAAAGATGTGGTCCGCCCCAGAATAGCGAGCTCTTCAAACCACTGGGCAATAGCCTTGGATTTCAACTCGGTGATAGCGGCCAAGGTGTCTTCACCAGCAGCCGCCAATCTGCCGAAGTTGTCATCGTCAGCATCGCCGCCGAGTATCGCCAGCGGGGAATCCCTGTATTCCCAGGTAGGCGTCCCCTCCAGCCACGTTTCACCGACCTCATAGGTGCTGGCGAGTGCTGCCGCCGACTCCATCTTGTACCGGGAAACATTGTTGTTGATTTCAACAAACGGCATCTCCTGGAGCCATGGGGATTCCGTTACAATGGTCTTGGCTATACCAGCCCTTATCTCAGCCGCATTACCGAGATACTTATATTCTGCTAATGTGTTAGCCATAGTTCACTCCTCATTTTTTATTTACCCCCTTGCTTATCATTTCCTTTGCGCTGGGGGCATCAGGTCCAAACTTTATCGTGGTAAAGTCTTCGCTTCCCCCACTCGTCAAACCAGAGTCGGATGATACTGGCGGAGTTGCTGGTGCAGGTTTCTTTGTCCACAGAGCTTCAGCAGCATCCTGGATTTTCTCTCTGGAGCTGAGTTCAAATTTGTCGCACAGCTCCTTGAGTTTCACCGGGTCGCCCCCTTCGTATTCAGTCGCAATCTCCCAGATAGCGACCTCTCGTAGGGTGTCTGAAGCCTGCTTAACAGTCGCCTGTTGTGTCAGCTTATCCGCTTCCAGTGTCCGCTTCTCGGCTTTCAGTGTTGACTCTCGCCCTCTGAGGTCTTTTTCCTTCGTCACCAGGTTGAACTTTTCAGGGTCGTCACTGGTGAGGTCGTCAATCTGTGACTGAAGACCCTTTCGCTCTTCGGCAACATCCTCAAGCTCAGAATCCTTAGTCGTAATTTGACCCTTAAGAGTGTCCCTCTCTGAGGTTACGAGAGTAAGCTCTGCCTTGTGTTTTCTCCCCGCTTCGGCGAGAGCATCACTGACAGCCTTCTGCATCTCTGCCTCTGAATGAGTCGCAGGTGTTTGTGGAGTAGTCCCAGGTGTCTCTCCTGAAGCCTGCCCCGTTCCCGGAGGAGAGTCCGCAAGATTCCCCTTGGTTTCGTCCGTGTCCATGATTGTTAAAACCTCCCTTAAATGATTAGAGCCCGCCAGAAAGATTTAGTAGGCTCTTGGTTCCCCATCATTATAACCTTTACTTAAAAAGCTCCTTGAACCTCTCCGCCTCCTCTGCTTTTTCCCAGGGTGACTTTGGCGCTTTCTTATCACCCCTCTCGCCGATTGGCTTCCAGTCAAAGGCAATAACCCCCCAGGCATCCAACTCAGGATGTTTAGCCCTGAAGTCATACCTCGGAGTGCCAGCCGGTAAGCCCTGGTATATCTTGTATAAGTTAAAGACCTCTCTCGTGGGGACTTTACCGAAGTCCCTCCGTGCCCATCCCAGTAACCCGGAGAATCTTTTATCTTTAGGGTTTACAGTAGCAAGACGGTAGAAGTCCATGTGCTCCATCAGCCACCAGTCGTCTTCATAACCTTTCCTTGGAGTCATATACCATTCAACATAGGTGTCAATGAACTCTTCCGGGAAGTCTACCTGATAAGCGTCTTTCTTGTAACTGAGACGCCGGTATTCGTCAGAACTTTCATCCATGCCCTTCATTTCTACATTTATTCTCAAAACCTTCTCATTCCAGTCGCTGCCATCATCGGTAAGTAATTCGTTTTCTAACGCCCACTTGTGGACTTTGGGATGGTCAATCAGCCACACTTTAACCTCAGAACTTCCCCCACTGAACTCATCTACTAGGCGACCGCGCTCTACCCAGGATTCTACGATATCTTCAGGCGCGTCAATCACCTCTATCCGTCTCATGTCATCCACCCACCCAGGGTTGTCAGCCTTTAATTTAGCCCTCTCTTCGTCTGTCTCAAGGGAATCGTATTGCTCGGATAGTTCCCTACCCTTAATTTTGAGCTCAAGGACTCTCACGGGAGTTTCGATGGGGTCATACCCTAATGCTTC
>JAUXIH010000102.1 GCA_030621105.1 Dehalococcoidia bacterium
GGATGGGGCGGTAATTGCGGTTTCGGTTAGGGCATTGAAACATCATGGTGGGGCCTTTCACCTTCGTCCGGGAATGTCCATGGCTGATATGAAGGACGTCATTGAAAAGGAAGACCTGGGAGCCGTGGAGAGAGGCGGCGCTAATCTCGCTGCTCATGTTAGGAATGTCAGGACATTTAAGGTTCCTGTCGTGGTGGCTATCAATAGATTTCCTGGGGATACTGATCGTGAGCTAGATTTGGCACGCCAGATGGCACTGGAGATGGGGTGTGATGATGCCGTAGTTCATGATGCCTGGCATAGGGGAGGGGAGGGTGCCATTGAACTGGCCAAGGCTGTGATTAAAGCTACCAATGGAGCCAGCAAGAACAGCCTTTTGTATGCCGAGGATGCTTCTATTAAGGAAAAGATTGAGATGGTGGCGACCAGGATCTATGGGGCTGATGGCGTTGATTACAGTCCTCTGGCCGAAGGAAGAATTCAGTTGTACTCTGATTTGGGCTATGACAATCTGTGTGTCAATATGGCAAAGACCCAATTTTCCCTGAGCCACAATCCAGCGTTGCTGGGGGCGCCCAGTGGATGGCGCTTGCCGGTTAATGATGTTCGGGCCTATGTTGGTGCCGGATTCCTCTGCCCCATGACGGGCAATTCTCTTACCATGCCAGGACTACCCTCAAGGTCATCGTTCCCCTCTATAGATGTAGATGTGGACAGTGGCAAGATACAGGGGCTTTTCTAACTATCCGTGATAGTAGAGCAAGCAAGGCAATCTTTACAATGCTGGCTGTTTCCCTCTATAATCAGCTTTGATGTATTTTCCTCAACAGGTGTTTGTTCTTGCGGATAGAGTTTTTTCTCTGCCGTCACTCAGGGAACATCGTGGCTATATCGTTGGTGGCCTGATCAGGGATGCTCTCTTGGGGAGGGAGACCAGAGATGTGGATATCGCTGTAGAGGGCGATGCTGTGGGTATAGCCCGAGAGGTAGCCCGGGTGGTGAATGGCAAGTTTGTTTTGCTTGATGCTGACAATGGAGTGGCCAGGGTAGTTAACTTTCTGGAAGAGCATGCCTGGAATTTCGACTTCTCCTCTCTCTACGGCAACATCGAATCCGATCTTGCCCGTCGTGATTTTACCATTAATGCCATGGCTATCGAGATAGAAAGAGCCAATATGCTGGCGGGTACAGAGTTGTCCCAATTGCCACGCATTGATCCCTACCATGGCGAAGAAGACCTGAAAGGCCGAGTGATACGAGCGGTAAGCCCGGGGATATTTGAAGCGGACCCCGTGAGATTGCTTCGCGCGGTGAGACTTGCTGGCGAACTTGATTTTGCGATAGAACCAGAGACAGAGAAACTCATTCAGCGTGATTTCTCTTGTGTCACCAGTGTTCCTGGGGAGAGAGTCCGAGAGGAATTATTACGGTTGCTGAGCTTGCCGCACGCGTCCTCTCACCTGGAATATCTGGATCACCTGGGCCTGCTGGTGTCTCTAATCCCTGAGCTAGGCGAGTGTAAGGGGGTAGATCAGCCAACTGTACATTTCTGGAATGTGTTTGACCACTCTCTGAAGACGGTAGCGGCCATAGAATTTTTGTTGAGGCAAGGGCCATGGGAAGCAGGGGGAGAGGAATTGTTGGCCACCGTTCCCTGGTCTGAGGAGATAGAGCGTCATTTATCTCGGGAAGTTTCGCATGGCAGCGACCACAGGGGGTTGCTTAAGCTGGGGGGATTGCTCCATGATATTGCTAAACCACAGACTAAGCTCATTGATGATGCTGGCAGGGCTCATTTCCTTGGCCATCCCAGTCAGGGGGCGGATATGACGCAAGTGATACTGGAAAGGCTGCGATTCAGCCGCCGCGAGATAGACCTGGTAAAGGCACTGGTATTTTATCACCTGCGTCCGGTACAGCTATCCCAGGAAGGAATGCCCACCAAGCGGGCCGTTTATCGCTACTTCCGGGATACTGGTGAATATGGCATCGATATTTTATTGTTAGCCCTGGCCGACCACCTTGCTACCTACGGTCCGGGGTTGCCCATCTCGGGATGGCATGAGCGGTGTCAGCTTGCTAATTATATTCTGGAGGAGCATGCGTGCCAGGAAGTTAAGGTGCAACCAAATAATCTCATTGATGGCCACATCCTCATGAGCACACTGGGAATAGCTCCAGGGCCTGTTGTTGGAGAACTGTTAGCAGCGGTGCGCGAAGCTCAAGCCAGTGGTGATATACGTAGCAGAGAAGAAGCACTGCGCTTGGCGCGCCACGAGTTTGATAAATATCATGTGAAACAGGGGTCACTCAGTTGAGAAGGAAAAATATCTACCTGCTTATTTTCATTGTGGTGCTCTTTGGGGTTTCCCTGTGGTCCATTGTTCCCTTTGGCACGAAACTCCTTGGTTCTCAGGGACTGAATCTGGGGTTGGACCTCAGGGGAGGAAGCTACCTGGTGTATCAGGCTGACCTGAGCGGTCTCGGGCCTGATGAGAACCCTGACGAGGTTATGGAAGGGATGAAGAAGGCCATAGAGAGGCGCATTGATGTTTTGGGACTGAGTCAACCCATTGTTCAGGTGCAAAGCCAGGGTGGTGAGTATGGGATCGCTATTCAGCTGCCCGGTGCCAGTGAAAGCCAAACGGAGGAGGTCAAGGGGAAGATGGTGGCCCTGCTTACCTTTATGGAGCAGGACAGTTCGGGAAATTGGACTCCCGCCACGGGAGTTGTCGATGGGGAGGAGTTAACTCTCACAAGCAGGTATTTTCAGCAAAATACTTATATCAGGCTAGATAGCCTCAATCGTCCGCTGGTGATATTCCACTGGGATGAAACGGGGCAGGAGCTCTCGGCGCAGGTAACAGAACGGCTTATTGGTAAGCCTCTGGCTATATATTTGGGGGCTGAGCCTCTTCGAGGAGAGGATGGGCATATCATTGCTCCTACGGTGCAATCTGTGATTCGGGAGAGTGGTCAAATTGAAGGGTTGAGTGCCCATGATGCCCAGGAACTATCGGACCTGCTCAATGCCGGCAGGGTTTCTATTTCACTGGGGCACTGGAGTGGAGAGGGGGACTCGCGCGCCTTCACGGCCAATGTTCCCCTTTATGAGAGGACTGTGGATGCCACTCTGGGGACTGATTCCATTCACAAGAGCATTCTGGCGGCCATGATTGGAATTATCCTGTTGTTGCTGTTCATGATTGTATACTATCGCCTGCTCGGCCTTATTGCCTGTGTCAGTCTGGGCATTTATGGGGTTATTCTTCTGGCCATCTTTAACTTCTTCCCCATAACGGTGACTTTGCCTGGTATTGCTGCCTTCATTTTGTCTCTGGGCATGGCAGTGGATGCCAACATTCTCATCTTCGAGCGCATGAAGGAGGAGATACGCACGGGGAGGGGGTTGGGCGCATCAGTTGAGGCGGGATTCAACCGCGCGTGGACTGCCATTCGCGATAGCAATATTACTACTTTTATTGCCTGTGTTGTCCTGCTGTGGTTTGGCACCAAGCTGGGCGCTTTCATGGTCAGCGGCTTTGCCATCACGCTGTTTATTGGTGTCGCCCTGTCCATGTTTACTGCCATTGTGGTTACTCGTACGCTCCTCCGCATCATCATTGGCAGGCGAACTACAGTGAACCCGGCAGTTTATGGAGTGAGAACATGATAGATTTCGTTGGCCAGAAACACTGGGTTTTTCTCATCTCTGCCATAGCGATATTTATTGCCATCATTTCTCTGGCTATCTTTGGCCTTAAGCCAGGAGTAGATTTCAGTGGAGGCACATCTGTCACTCTACAATTTGAGCCCCAGGTGGGCCAGGCCCAGTTGCGGCAGGAGATGGCCGGCCTGGGATATGAGTCAGCAACCATTCAGGGCACTGGCGAGGGCAGCTACATTATTCATATAAAGGAGATGACACGGCCAGAGGTCAATGCACTGGCGGAGGAACTGGGGCAGCTCCTGGGTTCCCAGGTTGATGTTCATGATTATTATCTGGCTTCGGCTACAGTAGGAATGGAGACAGCTCGTAATGCGGGTATAGCGATAGCGGTGGCAGCAGTGGCGATGCTGCTGTATATTGTCTGGGCGTTTCGTCGCATGCCCAAGCCTCTTCGCTGGGGTACCTGTGCTATCATTGCCCTGATTCATGATGTACTGATAGTTCTGGGGGTTTTCTCCCTGCTGGGGCACATTTCTGGAGTTGAGGTCAATGCCATGTTTATTACTGGGGTGCTTACCGTTGTCGGCTATAGCATCAACAACACGGTAGTTGTTTT
>JAUXIH010000012.1 GCA_030621105.1 Dehalococcoidia bacterium
CCTCACATACTTCTATGTCCTTAACTATGCCGGTAGTGCCGAAGGAGAGGGACACCTTATGTGGCATCTCCAAGCTGCCACTGACGGGAACACTCACTACCAGATCATCACGAAATACATGGGTGGTCTCCTGAACAACATTGGATCCACCACAACCAGCAAAAGTAACAGTAAGCAAACATATTCCGGCTATTACAGCTAAGTACTTCTTCATGTTATCACCTCTTTATGTTTATGCTATAACAATCTCGCTATTATATACCCTTACTCTTTCCTAATCAGCCTCCATTTTCTCAACAGCAAAGGAAAGATGATCTACCACCACAAGGTGGCCAAACATTTTAGTAAGGCCTTCAGCCCTGATCATCTTCATTGTCTACAGGCGCCGTGTCCGGTTTCCGCACCAGCTTGGCAAATTCATCAATCCGGCGACTTGCCATATTGATCAATCCCTCTATCGCTTTGACCTTAACAAAAATTAATCCTTCTCCTCTAAAATGGCTAAATACCAAAAGCTTGGTCCCAACATCTATACCCATTTCCTTTCGAGCTTCAACAGGAATAACCAACTGTCCCCGGGGACCAACAATAGTAGTCCCAAAACACTTGCCCACTGCATGCCCATGTGCTTGTTCCATTCCCTCCTCCTGATAATTACAAATATCAAACACAGATTGTAGAATATCACTATTAGTATGTCAAGTAAGAGAAATCATACAAAACTCTCAACAACAAAATGAACAGGAGTAATTTAAGCTACCTCATACACCAGTTGCTACTTGTAATTTAAATTGGAGACAACAACAAAAGAAAAAAACAGATAAAAATAAGAGAGGTAAATTATATATGCCATGTTGCCAGATAAGGAATTGCTACATAAAGTCTTTCCCGCTGGTTTCAATAGCCCGCTGTAATTCTGCTGTAAGCTGATGCGGTAATCCCTCGATGTCCACATGTAGAAAACCCCTGACAATCACCGCTACTGCCTCGTCACGAGATAAACCCCGGGCCATCAGATATTCAATCTCCTCTTCAGCTATCTTGCCCACAGAAGCTTCATGTGACAGCTCTACATCAGCAAGAGTGCTTTTAAGTTCAGGCACAGCATGAATAAAGCCCTCCCTGGATAAAATTAGCCCGTTGCATTCCATATGTCCCTTAACTTTGGGGGCATTGCCTGCTATATAGCCCCTGGAGGTCACATGCCCGCCAGTGCTGACAACTCTTGAAATTATTTCAGCCCGAGACCCTTCCGCATCAAGGAACACCTGGGACCCGACATCCATAGAAGAACCACGGGGAGCAACCACAACACTGCTAAATCTGGTTATAGCACCCTTACCTACACATTTAGCCACAGGATTTGTCTGTACAGAGTGGGCCGGCCCCATAATTACATAGTTATCCAGAAAAACTCCGTCATCCTCAACAATAATGCCAGTGCGTGGCCGTACCGCAACTCCCTGCGTCCATCTATGAATCATGCTAAAGGTAAGCTTTGCTCTCGGTTTGATATAGATCTCCGAGATTCCTAAATGTAATCCGGACTCCTGGTCAGGAGCAGTAGTACATCCAGTAATAACATGCAATTCCGAACCTTCCTCTGCAATAATAATATTATGCACATTCTGAGCCAGTTCGCTCTTGGCTAAATAAAGACATGCTTGTACTGGCCATGTGACTCTAGCGTTAGGCAAGGCATGGATGAAATAACCATTGTTTTGGTGAAGTTCAACATGGGCAGTATATTTATCACTATCCACTGGTACAGCTCGCCAGAGATAACGAGATAGCCAGCTATACATTGACAAGGCTCGGTTCATACCCATAACCTCGACGCCATCCTGGCTAACCGAGCTATGGATTATAGAGTGATCAACCTGAATGATTGTTCCTGAACGTGAGCCGTGCTCGCCCAGAGCCATGCCAGATTGTTGCATCTGTTCACGCTGCTCTCCCGGCAATAAAGATAAATCATCAAAATATGGAGTTTCCGTAGAAGAGGAAAGATACTGCCCTAAATCAATATCTTCACCAAAGGGGGATGCCTTGGCACGTGCGGCTCTGGCCTTTTTCTTTACTGCGTCGGGCTCTTTTCGCTCATGCATTTAGCGCACTCCTCATAACCTCTACTTTTAATAGTTTCCAGGATTTCATGAGGATCTCCCTCACACACAATTGTACCATCTAACATAAGATAGCCCGTACGTGCATTTACATAGTCTAGAATACGCCCAGTGTGGGAAATAATAATGCCCATCCGCTCTCGATCGCGTATGTGGCGATGTTTTTCCAATAATTCATTTATTAATCTCCCCATCAAGGGAACATTAACCAAATCCACACCAGATTCAGGCTCATCCAGCAATGACAACCCTGGTTGTTGCGCCAGTAGTTGCACCATCTCAGAACGCTTTATCTCTCCACCAGAAAAGCCGTAATTAATATCTCGGTCTAGCAATGCTGTGGTATTGGCTTTCTCCGCTAGATTGACTACAACAGCACCCTCTTCCCCACCATCAAAGGAATGTTCTCCAAGAGAAACATTTATCATATCCCGCATTCTTATTCCCCGAACAACCGGCGGTCTCTGAAAGGACATGCCAATGCCCATACGAGCTCTTTCATCTAAAGACAGGTGAGTTATTTCTCTATCATGAAAAACAATGTTGCCCTGAGTTATATGGTAACGGGGGAATCCCATTATCGCCATAAGGAGAGTGGTCTTGCCACTTCCATTGGGACCAAAAATAATGCAGGTGTCTCCCGAATTGAGATGTAAACTTACATCATGCAGAATGCTCCGCCCTCCGGCTTCGACACTCAGCTGATTAACATCTAACATAACTTTGGTTCTCTGCCTATCAGTAAAATTATGCATTCTAAATCAGCTTCCAGCCAGCAAAGTTAACAGACATACATAATAACACTTCTCCAGCCAGCATATATTACATTACATCAGAAACCACAATCGCAGTTGAATCAGCTCAAACCTAGCACATATCAAAAGAAGCCAAGCCCCCAGTTAATATGAATAGCGAACAAGAAGGCAGGGTCACTCTCCCATTATCTGGAGTACCAATTGTCTCGAGCGAGGACGATTATCAAAATCAATAAACACCACCTGTTGCCAGGTGCCCAAGGCCATCTTCTTATTGGTGAAGGGAATAGTCAGGGATGCTCCAAGCAGGGAAGCACGTACATGAGAATGGCCATTGCCATCTCCCCAAGTTCGATTATGTTCATACGGAATATCAGCAGGAATTACCCTGCCAAACATGTTCTGAAAATCCTCCAGGAGTCTGGGCTCATATTCAATCGTAGTGAGACCTGCCGTGGAACCAGATACAAATAAGGTAACCGTACCATTACTCACGACCGCCCTCTCCACCTCTTTGCCCACTTCCGAAGTTATGTCAATTATGTCGCAATTCCCTTTGGTATGAAAGGTGAGATTCTTAGTAATTACAGTCATATCTTTATCTCCTCCCATATGATATCGCGTAAATCAAACACTGGACCATCAGCACACACTCGCTTCTGGCCTTTCCTAGTCGGTACACTACACCCATAGCAAGCACCAATTCCACATCCCATCCTCACTTCCAAGGATACCTGGCAGTGCTCTACCTTAAATTTGTTTGCCCCTCCCTCTCCAACAACCATACCAGTCATGGCTTTATACATCTCTAGAGGCCCACAAGCATAGAGATGATCAGCACCGTCAAGGAATTCAGATACAACTTCACTTATAACACCAGCTCTCCCCATGCTGCCATCCTCTGTAACAGGAACAAACTCTACTTTTTCAGGTAATGGCTGAAGGTACAATTGCCGGGACATTCTTACTCCATGTACCAATACCACTCTATGCTGAGGCAGGGCTCGCTCAGCCAGAAAGATTAGTGGAGCAATACCAATACCTCCCGCCAACAATAATAGATTTCTGGCAGTAGAATTGATGTCAAATCCCCTCCCCAAAGGGCCCAAAGCATCTACGGTGTCCCCCCTACGAAGTCTCGATAACCAATGAGAGCCTTTCCCCACCACATTAAATAGAAATGCAATCTGGTTTCCCGCTACGCGGTGTATGCTAAGAGGACGTCGCAACAGCAAATCATCGCATCTCACCATAACAAATTGCCCCGGATGAGCTACTCGAGCAATATCTGGATCCTCAATCCACATGAGATGCGCACCAGACATCATCTCCGTATTAGATATCACAGTGGTAAGGGTTTTCTCTATATGCTGCACTTTTGCTAACGTAAATATTCCCTGAGAGGTTTAACGCTGAATTTGCCACCGTCCCCTGATATTGCGCTCACAACCACACGGGCAGTGTCCAGCGAAGTGAAGCAAGGTATTTGCCCTTCTGCAGCAGCACGACGAATATCAAATCCATCTTTTAAGGGAATGCGACCTCCAGTGACAGTATTAATCACGCCGTTAACTGAGCCATCATGGATGACATCGACAACATTAGGATGGCCTTCATCTAACTTCTTGGTTACCATCTCGACAGGAAATCCCATGGATTTAATCATGGCTGCAGTGCCTTCAGTAGCATAAAACCCGTATTGAAGGGAATATAACTCCTTGATCAAGGAAATAGATTCATCCTTATCCCTATCAGCAATGCTGAGAAGTAAACTACCTTTTGAGGGTAACATCAAGCCTGCTGCTAAAAGAGCTTTGGTTAAGGCAGCCTCAAAATTGTGATCGACTCCCATGACCTCCCCTGTGGACTTCATTTCAGGTCCCAAATAATTATCTACCCCTGTCAATTTGGACATCGAAAAAACGGGAGCTTTTATACCCACTAGCCCTCGCCTTTTCCATAACCCTCCACTATACCCCTGTTCCTGTAATGTCATGCCAGCCATAACCTTCGTGGCGATATTAACCACAGGCAAGCCAGTCACCTTGGAGATAAAGGGGACAGTTCGGCTTGCACGAGGATTTACCTCGAGCACATATATCGATGATGAGCCTCTCTTCGACAAAATAACCAACTGAATGTTCAATAATCCTCTAGCTCCAAGAGCCAAACTAATTCTGGTGGTATAATCAACAATGGTATTAACCTCACTTTCACTTAAGTTCACTCCTGGGTAAACTGCTATAGAATCCCCACTATGTACCCCTGCTCGTTCAATATGTTCCATTACTCCCGGAATAAGCACATCCTCACCATCACAGATGGCATCAACCTCAACTTCCTTTCCCTGAATATATTTGTCAACGAGCACAGGATGATGACTATCCAGTTCCAACGCCAGTGTCAGGTAGCGAGTCAACTCATCATCGCTATGCACAATCTCCATAGACCTGCCACCTAAAACATAGCTGGGACGAACCAGAACTGGGTAACCCAAGGATTGAGCTACATCTATTGCCTCAGGAACAGAAAATACTCCGGCCCCCGGAGGCTGGGGAATATCCAACTTGGCCAGGAAATCCTCGAACCGCTGGCGATCTTCAGCAATATCTATAGCCTCAGCAGCAGATCCCAAAATCGAGAGATTATTAACATCTAACGGCTGAGCCAAATTAATAGCTGTCTGTCCCCCAAACTGTACAATGGAGGAAGCTGCGTCACTCCCTTCATTCTCAAGTATATCCCGAACACTTTCCTCATCTAAAGCTTCAAAGTAAAGGCGATCGCTAGTATCAAAATCAGTGGAGACCGTTTCAGGATTGGAGTTAATCAGTATACTCTTCATTCCCACTTCCTGTAGTGCCCATGCTGAATGAACACAACAGTAATCAAACTCAATTCCCTGGCCAATACGTATTGGCCCACTGCCTAGCACTACAGCCTTTTCCCCATCTAAAGGCAACGCTTCATTTTCACTTTCATACGTGCTATAGAAATATGGAGTTTCCGCATCAAACTCGGCAGCACATGTATCTACCATCTTATATACTGGACGAAGATGCCACTCATGACGGATTGTTCTGATCTGCTCAGGCAATCTATCGGCCAGTGTAGCGATCTGTTCATCACTAAAACCAAGTCTCTTCGCTTCCCACAAAATGTTAGGTTCCAACGGTTCAGAGAGAAGTCGCTTCTCCATATCAACAATATTCTGGAACTTATAAATAAACCAAGGGTCTATACCTGTAAGCTGGGAGACCTTATCAGGGTCTTCATCTCTGCGCAGAGAGGCCATAATTGCCCACACCCGCAAATCGTTAGGTTGTAGGGGGGGTAAACCACGTTGTTCACCTTTACCCCAAGCAGGGTCCTCCCACAAAAGAGTTCTTTTCCCAAACTCCAGAGAGCGAACAGCTTTCTGCAAAGCAGGCTCAAAGCTTCTATCAATAGCCATCACCTCACCTGTGGCCTTCATCTGGCTACCCAGTCTGCGATCTCCCATGGCGAACTTGTCGAAAGGCCAGCGAGGAATCTTCACCACACAATAATCCAAAGCTGGTTCAAATGATGCCAGCGTTTTCCCCGTTACCTTATTGGGTATCTCATCCAAAGTCCTCCCTATGGCTATCTTGGCAGCTACCCGCGCGATAGGATAGCCAGTAGCCTTACTGGCCAGAGCTGAGCTACGGCTAACACGAGGATTTACCTCAATAACATAATATTGACTGCTATCAACCTGCCTTTGGTCAAGAGCCCATGTTTCTGCAACAATCGGACTGGGTGTAAGGGCAAACTGAACATTACAGCCACCCTCGATACCTAAAGCTCGGATGATTCTCAGGCTCGCCGATCTGAGCATCTGGTTCTCTTTATCACTCAGGGTCTGGCTGGGAGCCACAACAATGCTGTCACCAGTATGCACGCCCATAGGATCGATATTCTCCATATTGCATATGGTGATACAATTATCCTTGGCATCTCGCATAACCTCATATTCAATTTCTTTCCACCCCAAGAGACATTGCTCAATCAAAATCTCGTGGCTTGGGCTAATCTTCAATCCATATGAAGAAATCTTCTCCAGATCTGCCTCCGTCCATGCTATTCCACCTCCTGTGCCCCCCAGGGTATAGGAAGGACGCACAATAAGAGGTAAGCCAATAGAATTCATGCATTCCTTAGCCTCAACAACTGATCTCACTGCAGTGCCCTGTGGCACAGGCTCACCAATATCAGTGAGAAGTTTCTTGAATAGCGACCTCTCCTCTGCCTTCTTTATAGTATCTATAGAAGTACCCAGGAGCTTCACACCATACTTATCCAGTATCCCAGCATCAGCCAAGCCGACTGCCAGATTAAGCCCTGTCTGCCCACCAAGGGTAGGTAACAACCCATCAGGATGCTCTCTTTCAATCACGCGAGCCAACACTTCAACGGTCAGGGGCTCAACGTAAACGATATCAGCAATCCCTTCATCAGTCATAATGGTGGCTGGATTAGAATTTACCAGCACGGTGATAATCCCCTCTTCGCGCAAAGCACGACATGCCTGAGTTCCCGAGTAATCAAATTCCGCTGCCTGGCCAATTACGATCGGCCCTGATCCGATAACCAAGACTTTAGATAGCTTATGCATCTGTCGGCTTCCCTACCATAGCTAAAAACCTATCAAACAGATAGCTACTATCCCGAGGGCCAGGAGAAGCTTCAGGGTGATATTGAATTGATATGATAGGTAAATCTGGATGACAAATACCTTCGACTGTGTCATCATTTAAGTTTATCTGACTAACCTCAAACCCTCCCTGCAAGGTACTGTCATCAATGGCATAACCGTGATTCTGGACAGTAATATATACCTTATTGGTAGCCAAATCCCTGACAGGATGATTACCGCCATGGTGGCCAAATTTAAGCTTAAATATCTCCGCCCCGGAAGCTTTCCCTATAAGCAGGTGCCCCAAGCAAATGCCCATCAAGGGTATTTTTGTCCCAATCAAGCCTTTGACAACATCAATGACACCTCCAAGTAAAGAAGGATTGCCAGGGCCAGGAGAAAGAACTACCCCGTCAGGGTGCAATGCTAGAATGTCATTTAGCGAAGTGGTGTAGGGCACTACAGTTGCTCTGCAACCCAACTGACTTAGTATACGTACGATATTGTATTTCAGCCCCAGATCAACTACCACAATGTTATATGAACCCTGCTTTATGTCGGCCGAAGCATCAGTTTGTCTATCACCAACAGCAGGCCACTGATACACCTGTTCCGTAGATACTTCATAAACAAGATCCGTGCCATTATATCGAGGATAAGCCTTCAATCGCTCCAAGGCATCTTCATCACACATCTCCGTAGAAAGAATCCCCATCATGGACCCTCTGGAGCGAATATGCCGAGTCAGGCTCCGTGTGTCTATGCCACTTATCCCAGGGATATCACTATCCCTGAGATAATTATCCAGAGTACGTATGCTATGCAAATTGCTAGGGCGACGACAATACTCTCGAACAGCTATGCCTCTAACCTGAATGTGACCAGACTCGAAATCATCTTCACTGATCCCATAATTGCCAATCATAGGGTAAGTAAACACTAAAATCTGGCCCGCAAAAGAAGGGTCAGTCAGCATTTCCTGATAGCCAGTCATAGCAGTATCGAAAACTACTTCACCCAAGGTGGTCCTCTCAGATCCAAAAGAATATCCCCGGTACACTGTCCCATCCTCAAGAATTAATGTCGCCTTTTTACTCATGGTTTACCCTGACGGAATCATCCTGATAAAGTATCTCGCCATTAACGATGGTAGCCAAAACTTTACCCTTAAACCAGCAACCATCAAAAGGAGTATTTTTCCCCTTAGATACAAATCTAGGCCTATCAACCTGCCACTCTCGATCGACATCAAAAATGACAATATTAGCCATAGCGCCAACTCTCAATGTTCCTAAATCATTTCCCCTACCAATCACTCTGGCTGGTTCACAAGTTAACTTCGATATCAACGTTCCAAGGTCTATTTTGCCCGCATGCAGCAATCCCATTAGGCTACCAAAAGCAGTCTCAAAGCCACTAATACCAAAAGCAGCCAATTCTAGCTCGCATTTTTTCTGTGCCTGAGTATGGGGGGCATGATCAGTAGCAATGGCATCGATCACTCCTTCTTTAAGTCCTTCCAGCAGGGCATCAATATCATCTTGCGTTCGTAAAGGTGGATAGACCTTAGCATCAGAATCGTATTTAAGCTGCCCTCCCCCGTTGCTCATATTCATAATTCTTTCCTGAGTTAATGTAAGATGATGAGGCGTAACCTCTGCAGTAACAGGCACACCATTCCTTTTGGCATGCTGGATAAGCTCAACCGCTCCCCGGGTACTGACATGCGCAATATGCAATTTGGCACCAGTGAGTCTTGCCAGTGCTAAATCACGAGCAACAATGATTTCCTCAGCTGCTGCAGGTATTCCCTTTAATCCTAGCCTATCAGCTACCCAACCCTCATTAATAACACCCCCATTAGTGAGAGACTTATCCTCACAGTGTTCGATCAGTGGCAAGTCAAAATCTCGACTATAGTCCATGGCATGACACATAACCTGTGAATCAGGTACCGAATCACCATCATCGCTAAAGGCCACCACACCGGCCTCCGCGAGCTCAGCCATATCGCAAATTTCTTTGCCCTTTCTTCCCTTGGTAATACAACCAATCGGGAGAACATTAACTACAGCGTTCTCACTTGCCCGCTTCTTGATCCAGTTCACAATAGATTTACTGTCTACGGGAGGATCAGTATTAGGCATACAACAAACAGTGGTGAAGCCTCCTACAGCTGCCGCTTGTGTTCCAGAAGCAATAGTCTCTTCCTCCTCAAATCCAGGCTCCCGAAGATGGCAGTGAAGATCTACAAAACCTGGCGAGATAATCAGGCCCTTAGCATCAATCATTGGAGCAGAAGACGGGAAGGAGATTCCAGTACCCACAGATTCGATCTTGCCCTCTTTGATGAACAACTCTCCTGGCTGATCTATTCCGTGGCAGGGATCAAAGATACGCCCATTCGTGATTACTAACACTAAGTCTGGTCACCTCTCTTGGTTCTGGTGATTAAATAAAGCAATGCCATCCGCACAGCAACTCCATTGGTCACCTGCTGTTCAATTAAAGATTGCGAGCCATGAGCAACCTCAGAAGCAATCTCAATATCTTCATGTATTGGCCCAGGATGGAGAACAATCACATTCCGATTAGCCAATGAAAGCCTTCTTCCATCAAGCTGGTAACGCAGGGTAAATTCCCGCAGGCTAGGCAACAAACCCTCCTCCTGCCTCTCCAGTTGTAGCCGCAGTGGCATAACAACATCAGCCCCCTCTACCGCATTATCCAGATTGGAGACAACATCAACATGTGACATGCCAGACTGACTGATAAACTGGTCAATATCACGAAGAAGCAGAGTAGAGGGAGCAGAGAGAGTTACCTTCATCCCCATTTTACTCATGCCCCACATATTTGACCGAGCAACACGGCTATGTTTAATATCACCAATAATGACAACCTTCAGCCCTTCCAGCTTGCCAATGCGTCTCCAGATGGTATAAAGATCCAATAGTGCCTGGGTGGGGTGAGCATGGCACCCATCACCCGCATTGATTATGCTACAGTTTACTTCCTGCGCAGCGATATACGGAACTCCTGACTGTGGGTGGCGAACAACAATTACATCTGTCCCAAGAGCCTCCAGTGTGTGTAAAGTGTTAACCAGAGACTCTCCCTTAGCAACACTAGTCCTTACAGCATCAAAACCTAGCACCTCAGCACCCAAAGTTTTGGCCGCCAGCTCAAATGAAGCACGAGTACGAGTGCTGGGTTCATAAAATAAATTGACTATTGTCTTACCACGTAAAGTAGGCACACGCTTGACATCTCTGTCCAGAATTTGCCTCATGATATTGCTTGTTTTAAAGATATTCTCAATATCACCACGACTGAATTCATCGAGGTCGAGCACATGGTGATGCTGCCAAACCCCCGACGACACCCCTGACAACGGTTGTACTGAAGCATCAGATCCTACTGCTGATATTGTCATCGAGCCTTCCCCGATTTAATTATACTTACTTCATCTTTGCCATCTATCTCCACAATGTCCACTCTTATATCCTCAGTTCGCGAAGTAGGTATATTTTTACCAACATAGTCAGCCCGAATAGGAAGCTCGCGATGACCACGGTCCACCAGCACAGCTAGCTGAATAAATTCGGGGCGACCCAAATCCACCAGGGCATCCATGGCCGCTCGAATGCTCCTGCCAGTATAAAGAACATCATCAACCAAGATAATTTTCTTTCCTGTGATATCAATAGGTATCCTGGTCTCACGAATCGCTAGTTTTAATTCACCAGATGATATGTCATCGCGATAAAGACCTATATCCAGAGTACCAACAGTAACGGAAACATTTTCAAAGCCTTTAACCATTAGAGCCAGCCGCTTGGCTAGAGGTACTCCTCGGGTATGCATACCCACCAAGATAATCCCCTCCGTCCCCTTATTCTTCTCCACAATCTCGTGGGCAATACGAGCCAGGGCACGGCTCATTTCTTCTGCACTGAGGAGAATCTTATCAGCCATAAAAAAACCTCCCGCCATTAAACTGGCAAGAGGTTAACACCGGCTTTACGACAGATCGCTTCTGCATATCACCCCTTACCAGCCTCGCCGGACTGATTTAAAGGACAAGTTATGTTACCATGGCTAACCTAACAATGCAAGGAAATAAATCAGAAAGTTTGATTGTCTCACAAGGAATTTACCCATCTGCCAACTTAATGGTAGTATAAAAGACGCTAGAGTTTAGTGCCTCCACGTTAGATAAAATGTTACGTCGCTTTAAATATACAGCTTCCGCTCTGATAATATTTGCGCTGTTGCTAGGTGTCGTCGGATGCTCCTTGCGATTTCCAGCCAGCGTTGCTCCACCACAGTACTCCAATACAAGTGAACAATCCCATTCAGAATGGAGTTTTCCCCAAGGAGCTAACCAAACTACACCCCTCCCCCAGTTCCCGGAGATTATCCAGCAGGTAAAACCAACGGTGGTATCAATAACCATAACAACTAACTACACCGACTGGTGGGGGCAAGAGCATTCACAACAAAGCGCTGGCTCTGGCATCATCATAGACTCCGAAGGCTATATTGTTACCAATAATCACGTGGTTGAAGATGCCGTCAGTATCACAGTTAAACTATATGATGGTAGAATTCTTAGCGCTACTGTGGTGGGTACTGATGCTCAAACTGATCTGGCAGTTATTAAAATCAGCGCCACAGAATTGCCCTATGCCAAGATAGGGAACTCTTCCCAACTCAGGGAAGGCGATTGGGTGTTATCCTTGGGCAACGCCCTAGGACAGGGGGCAATAACAACAGTCGAGGGAATAGTCAGCGCTCTAGATGTCTCCATCAGGATTTCTGCTACGGGAAACACCCTTCACAACTTAATTTTAGTTGACACTCCTATCAATCCTGGTGACAGTGGGGGTCCACTGGTAAATATGGCCGGCGAGGTTGTAGGTATCAACTTCGCCAAAGTTGTTGAGGTAAGTGTAGAAGGCATGGGCTATGCCATAAGCATCGACCAGGCTAAACCTATAATCGAGAAATTAATACAACAGGGATTTGCCCAACACCCATGGTTGGGGGTGCAAATATCCACCGTTGATTCTTCCGTCGCTGCAGCAAATAACTTCTCTGTAAATACTGGAGCGCTCGTGCTTAAGGTATTTCCTGATAGCCCCGCAGAACAGGCTGGACTGATGGAAAACGACATCATCATCAAATTCAACGATAGAGACATAAATACTGCTGAAGATCTATACCAGGCAGTGCAAAGTTGCAACGTGGGGGATGATGTGAAAATTGTTTTTATGCGAGGCAAAAAGACACAGACAATCTTTACACGCCTGGAGCAACTTCCTTATTGACCTTCTCCATCCCAAAGGTAACATCGTGGCCAGAAATCCTGCAGCTCTCAATATAAGCTCCCTCAGGAGGCAAGCTATCAATAAGACTCAATGATAACGTTTCCTGCCGGATATAATCACTAAAATTGCGCAATACCCCTCGCACTGACTCATCTGCATGGTAATAGGTTGTAATATGATCAGCAATATCAAATTTAGCAGCCCGCCGCATGGTTTGGAGACGGCGTACAATTTCCCGGCTAAGCCCTTCAGCAAGTAGCTCAGGTGTAAGACAAGTGCCCACAGCTACCAAATACTTGGCATCTCTAGCTATACTATAATCAGGGTTATCCTGCGATAGCTCCTCTTCGACCAGCACCATTTCTTTAACATTTATCTCCTCCAGTATTTCTGAAGTTGATCTGCACAAAGACTCTTCTTCTTTTTTCGATGTAATCTTGACAGCAACCTTTGCCAGGGGTTGACGAACCTTAATCCCGGCTTTGGCCCGTGCTGCTCTGCCCAAGCTTGATATTCTCATCGCCAACTCCACATCCTCGTTTATCTCCGGGAAAATCTTGCTTTCGTCGGCCACAGGAAATTCAGTGAGATGTACACTCTCATCAGCATCAACATCAACCGATCTAACCAAGTTCTGATACAACTGCTCGGCAATAAAAGGAGTAAGGGGAGCCAAAAGTTGGGATAGGGTAACCAACGATTGATATAGCGTATTATATGCAGCAGCCTTATCAGCATCATTCTCGCTCTTCCAAAATCGACGGCGGCTTCTCCGTACATACCAATTTGATAACCCGTCCACAAAATCACCAATGCACCGCGCTGCCAGCGCAGGATCATAAGCCTCCATAGCTCTGGTCACATCAAGTATCAAGCGGTTTAGCTCCGATATAACCCACCGATCCAAACTGGTGAGAGATAGCTGCTTTTGAGACTGGGGAACAAAATGGTCGATATTGGCATATAGGGCAAAAAAGTAGTACGTGTTCCATAGAGTAAGAAGGTTTCGTCTCATGAGATCAGCAACCATATGTTTAGAAAAGCGATGCACATTTTCACCCGAGGTGGAAACTAACAAATACCAACGCAGAGGGTCAGCTCCATATCCATTAATCACATCCCACGGATCTACCACATTGCCTTTAGTTTTGCTCATCTTTTCCCCTTGAGCATCAACAACATGCCCCAGGCAAATAACATTCTTAAAACATGCTTGGCCAAACAGCAAAGTGGAGAGGGCATGCAAACTATAAAACCAACCACGAGTTTGATCAATGGCTTCGCAAATAAAGTCAGCAGGGAAATTATGCTGAAACTCATCTTCATTCTCAAACGGATAATGCCACTGGGCTATAGGCATAGCTCCAGAATCAAACCAGCAATCTGTAACCTCAGGCACACGCTTCATTTCACCACCACACTCAGGGCAAGTAAAAGCAATCTCGTCTACATAAGGGCGATGTAAATCTAACTCCTCGTGATCTAACATCTTCTTTGAGAACACACCTTCAGCTTGACGAGATAACTGTCTCTTCTTTAGCTCCTCGACACTGCCAATACACTCACAGTGATTACATGCCGAACACCTCCATATATTGAGCGGAGTGCCCCAATATCTCTCCCGGGAAAAAGCCCAGTCAACATTGTTCTCCAGCCAATCACCAAAACGCCCATGCTTGATATATTCAGGATACCAATGTATGCCAGCGTTGCCAGAAATCAACTTATCCTTGATCGCGGTGGTTTTGATATACCAAGACTTCTTGGCATAGTACAGAAGAGGAGTTCCGCATCTCCAACAAAAGGGATAAGTATGGGTAATCTTCTCACGGCGATAAAGCAAACCCCGTGATTTGAGGTCTTCAAGAATAAGGAGGTCAGCATCCTTAACAAACTTGCCCGCAAAGGAATATGTACCGCTGATCTTACCATCCAGGTCTACGTGCTGAACAAAATCCAGTCCATTCTCCATGCCCGCAGCAAAATCAACTTCACCAAAGGCAGGAGCCATATGAACAATCCCCGTACCTTCTTCTAAAGAGACAAAATCTGTGCTGATGACAGGGTAAGTAAGATTCTCTTCATCTTTTTGCACAGTAAGCGAAGGCAACTTGGTGCGCTGTGCATCAAAATCATGTGGATTGTACAGTGGCTCATACCTGAGCCCCTCAAGATCTTTTCCGTGCACCACTCCTTTCTGTACATAATCATCAAGCCCAACCCTATCAACAAGACCAGCAGCTAAAATAAGGTAATCATCATCAGATTCCATAATGCTATAGTCAGCATTCTTTGCCACTGCCAGAGCAGTATTACCAGGCAGGGTCCAGGGA
>JAUXIH010000075.1 GCA_030621105.1 Dehalococcoidia bacterium
CATTCTGTTCCCCCTTGGCCCTCGAAGTGCCCTTCCGCCCTTGTTTTCGGACAACTTAAGCCAAAACCCTCTATACCTCTTATTAATACCGCCCGTGTTGGAAACCCCCCTGGATTTTGATTTCAGAGCCTTTCTTCTCCCCTGCCTCGGAGTCAGCTTGCCTTTCAGGATATCCCCCACAGTAGAACGGGGAATGTCCATCCTGTCCGAAATCTGCCGGATGGTTAGTCCTTCCTCCCGCAGGGCAAGCAGCAGGTGCCTGGGCAACTTAGCCTTCGGCCTGCCGACCGGCAACTTCCTGAGTCTGGTTATCTTAGCCTTCATTTTCCAAAGGCGATATGCCTACTCACTCTTCAGCAGGCCCAAAATCTCCATATAGGCATCCCTGAAGCTGGGCAGCTTACCAAAATGCTTTGAGAACGTACCGCCGCTGAGTACCCCCCCCATTTCTATAAAAATCCGGTTCAGCCGCTCTGTAAATTCAGACTCCTCACTTACCGCCGCTGTGCGCCTTTCCTGTACCTTCTTTTTCCGCAGAAAGCGCATAATTCCCTCTATAATCCCCCTATCAAGACTGCCATCATTTCCCATTGTACCTTCTGGTATCTCTATATTGCCATTTGGCGATATTGGCATCGGTTCTTCAAGGCAGCCCATTTGGTCCAGAATGGAGGTTGTATCCGCCGCATAAAACAGAGCCTCATATCGCTTGGTGCTGAGGCGGCCCTCATTCCATTCGTCATAAAATTCCTCGAACTCCGCCAGGTCATTTTTCTTTGCCCATTCATATCCTATCTTGAAGCCACTGGTTTCCAGTATGGGCCGGGAATAGTTTACCATTTTAGACTCTTTCCCAAACCCCCATTTGACCACCAGCTTCTCTGCCTCCATTTCATGTAAGGACGTCTTTCCCCGAGCTGCTTTATGGGCTAACTCGTGAGCAATAGCATGGACAATCTTGAATTCCGGTTCCTTCAAGAGGCTCTTATTCAGGATAATCAAATGCTCGATTGGAGAATCAAAGGACATATAAAAGCCAAGGTTGGTTTCCGCGTCAAACGAAACGATTTTCATGCGGGAGTCATACAGGTCGTCACGCACCTTATCCGGGAGCCGCTGCATAACCTTCTCCACGTAGGGGCGGAATCCTTTATCACAGTCGCTCAACAACGCCTTTAGGCTCCTGCTGCTTTCCATACCTACCCTCCCTTGCCTGGCTATCCTGGCTTTCATAGAAAGTTCAGGCAGCTCAGGCCAGAATCTCCAGAATCCTGTGGCATTGCCGCTTAATTTGGTCCTTTATGTCGTCCGGCAATTCCGCCAGGGTTTTACTATCCACCAGCTCGATGGTCGCTTCCTTGCTGCCGCGCCCTTTCCCGCTTAATTTATCCAGGCGCCAAATGGGAGCGTGCTCAACATCGACCTTATCGAAACGCACCTCCCTTACTTTCCCTGTTCTCTGACTGATGCCATAGTCCAGCGGCCGGATCCAACCGCATAAAGGACAGGCAAGCCTTGCAACCGGATTCTGCGTCCCTTTTTCACTATCCTTGTAACCCATTTCTCCTCCAGTACAGAAGCAGCGGATGATGCTCAAAAATCTCTTTATCAGATTGGGCCTCTTCACTTATCGGCGTCACTCCCTCCAGTCCCACAAAATGGCTGGCATGGTACCGGACATCCATGGCAAACTCCCTCTCCATGCCCTTCCACCTCATAAAAGAGTGTACAGAATACGCCGAGAGACCTGAGTTATCCAGGAGTGTCTTGACCGTGCGCCTGATACTATGCCAGCCCAGCCTTTGAGGCTTCAATGCTTGTAACTCGGGGATGTTTATTATCCTCCAGAACATCTGTGACATCTGGAAGAGGCTGTACCTTTCACTAAAATCATGCCTCTCCAGATAGGGATTTATCTCGTTCGGTATCAGGTGATACCTCTCCCTGCCGGATTTGACGGTGGAAATAAAGATAGTGCCTCTCTTGAGGTCTACGTCACCCGGTAACAGGTCGCACATTTCCTGCCGCCGCAGGCCATAGGTTGTAGAAAGAGCTAAAAAGCAGGACAGGTCACCGTCCAGCTTGCCGCTCTTGGCAGCCTCAATCATTATCCTGATAAGCTCAGGGTCAAGAGCCGGCTTGTACTCATCTCTCTGTCCTACTTGCGGCCCTTCGCCGCGGCGGAAAGGCCAGTCCAGCTTATTCACATTGAAAAGCCTTCTAATTACCCCGAAAGCAAAGCGGACCGTCCCCGGCGATTTCCCCCGCCTTTTCAGCTTGGCCAAGTACCTGTCGATGCTCCTCTTGTCCAGGTCATCGGCTGAGTTCAGGAAGCTCTTGGCGTAACTGATATAGTGATTCCTGTACCCGCTATCCGGTAGATTGGAAGCGTATTTTTCGAGCAGGTCGTCTCTTTCGCCCATGGTCCCTATTCACTCCTTCAACATTCCAGCCAGAATATATTACGACATCCAGAACGGAATGTCAAACAGGAGCATAGCGGACTTGGATGGCTCGGACCAATCAGGTTCACCTCCACACGCGCGGGGGATACGGTTTAGTAGCCGCTACGGAGGTCCAATCCTATAAGTGCCATCCCCACATGCGTGGGGGAATACGCTCCGGTAGTGTAAGTGGGGCGTATGCCCCACGGTTCGCCCTCCATGAGGAATATGTATCAGTGCTGATACCCTCTGATAATAAACATGAACGGGGGTGAGACACGAAAAAGCAGGAAGGATGCTAGGTTAAGGCTGCCTTAACCTTGCTGGCCACCTCTGCTGGCACCCATTCCGTCCATAACGATTCATACTCCTTCAAGAACCAGATGGCAGCCTCACTGGTACTCGCCCCATTTTCCTGCATGAACGCCAGCATCTTATTGTTCTGGGCACAAGTGGTTTCATACTTACGGAGAAACTCCACTACTTCAGGAGCCCTATCCGGCAAACTGGCATTAACCACGATGGTAACCTTTTCAGAGGTATAAGCACAGCCTTTGGTGGTCTCCCATATTTCCTTATCAAAGGGCGGCTCCTCAATCTTGGTCATGCCAAGTTTGCCCATAATCCAAGTAGGCTCCCAGTAGTAGCCGAACCAGGACTCACCCTTCTCACAAGCGGTCGCCATAGAACCAGACAGGGCAGCCGCCGAACCGGCAGGAAAGTCATTATAGTACTTATCCAGTCCATAAGCCTTAAGCTTCTTGGAATTTATCTCATAGCTACCCCAGCCGGGCATGGAGTTAACAAAACGTCCCTTGGTCGAATCCTCAGGGTCTTTGAATAGTTCCCAGTACTGGGCCATATCATCGACGGATACACCTTCCGGCAGGTCACCATTCTCAATCATAGAAGTTGGCACCAGCCATCCCTGCCAACTATCAAGAAAGTTGCCCCCCAAGTCAACTATCTTACCAGAAGCGATGTGTTTCTTATAGGCTTCCCTGTGGGTTTCTGTCCAACATTCCATAGATATATCTATATCGCCGCATGCTAAACCCTCAAATACGGGAATTGGCGTGCCGGGAACTGACTGCGACTGATAGCCATAGCCATGTTCCAAAATGAAAGCAGCGATGGAATTATGCACTTCAATGCTGTCGTACAACATGTCGGCGAAGATAAGGGTTTTTGGTGGAGCCTGAGCCCCACAACCAGTGAAAGGTATCAGCAAGAGTGAAATACCTAGAACAACCGCCAAAATCTTGATTCCTGGTCCTTGTTTTTTACCCATATCGCTACCTCCTCGTATTATCTCTCTAACCATTCTTCTTTGGTGACCCCAGCTCGTCTCAAAATTCGGAAAAGGAGGGCAACTCCAATCTCTCTGCGATGTGGGTTAGGAATGATTAACACCAGATTGCCTTTTATCATATATGGATGTTTCCCGCCTTGATATGGACCATCAAAACCAAGCTTACGAAGCTGTCTCACTAAATCTGGCCATGAAACAGGCGAAAGCTCAGCCACTGACTTCTAACCTTTTAAGCTCTTCTACCCTATGTTCTCCTATAGGGGGGATGGGTAGTCCTCCTTTAAGTCTTACCACAAGCCAACCATCAATAACCTCAGCCAAATTATGGCGGCACTCCTCAAGGGTTTTGCCGGCAGCCCAGACGCCTCCAAGCTCTGAAACCTCTCCGTAGTATGGCTCTTCATCTTCTATGATTTCATACTTTGCCTTACTCAAGGCAGCCTCGATATACTCCGTAATCAATTTTTCACCTCCCTTACCCTTTCTATCCCACTTCCCCTGAGAACTTCCCTGATTGACGCCGACAAGACATACCTCTTAGGCGGCACAACCTCAAAAAAAGATGCGTCATTCCTCATGCTTGCATTCCACTTCACCCCAAGCCACATTGGCAGGGGCGGACCCACCGGGCTTATGTTTTGCTCCCGTCACCGGCGCCAGAGAGCCTCCGCACGCTCGCTGTATTCCTCGGGGAGGAGGAGCATCAGCACCAGGCTGGCATCAACGCACGCCTGCAGCATGGTCAAGGGTGGCTCCTTCTCGATTCCTCAATGAGTTCAGCCACGTCTATCAGGCCCACCCGGGCCCTGATCCCTTCCCGCAGGGTCCGCGCCCGCTCCAGCGCGTCCGCTTTTAAAGCTCTTCCCCTGGTCCCCTTGAAAGCTTCCAGGGCCTGGCGGTCCACAAACCACTGCATCCCCAGTTTCTGAGCAGGGAGCTCCCGCCCTCTCACGTATCGCCGCACCTGCCCGAGGGAACGGCCCAAGTCACGCGCCACTTCTTGCAATGTGAGAAGACTCTTAGTTTCCACCTTGTCGCTCCTCCAATTATGTTGCTGACAACAACATATACCAGGTGGGGGGGGCGGTGTCAAGTAGGGCCGGCTGAACAGTTGACTGGCCGAATAGGAGCTTCAGCCCTTACCGATTCTAAACATCTTGGTCCCACATACCGGGCAAACGCCCTGGGTCGCCGGCCTCCCGTTCTTCATGGTAATGGCCCTGGCATCCTTCATTTCCCTTTTGGTGCGGCATTTCATACAGTAGGCTTGCATTAGTTACCTCCTTATTTTTTACCGACTTAATGTTACCTGGCACCTATGCAAATAACGCTAGTAAGGCAAAATGTCAAGGCTTGGCCTTCGGCTTTGCGCATTCCGGATACCTTAGGGATGGATACAGGGCCAAGGTGCCTTTCTCCCCATTCTGGCACCGGTGATAGTAATTACCATCCCCATCCCGGGAGATTCTGCGGTGGTCTTCCAATTTAAGGATAATCCCTCTGGAGACCTGTCCTTGAATATCAAAGGTTTCCAAGCAGCTCTTGCACTGGCAATAAAATGGCAGCCATCTTTTCGTCATCGGCCCCTACTACCTCAAATCACTCAGGCCAGATGGCTACCCGCCTGCTATCAAAGTTACTGCCTGGTTGCGTCTTTGTCAAGCCAGGGAAAATGTCACCCCGGCCGCCGGCAGCCGCAGATAGGCTGGGTCGCAGGCGCAAAGCTGGCCTTTTTACCTTGTCCCGTTACAACCCCG
>JAUXIH010000095.1 GCA_030621105.1 Dehalococcoidia bacterium
CGCTGAGCGGCTCAGGGCACAGGTGAAAAGGGGAGAACTCAACCTGAAAATAGACGTTCCTCGTCATTTACCTAAAGCTCTGTGTGATGAAGGGCAGGTGGAACAGGTTTTAGTTAACCTGCTGCACAACGCCATCAAGTTTACTCCGCCCAGCGGGGTGATTAACATCTTTGCCAGAGCAGAAAGCAACAATATTCTGGTTTCGGTGGTTGACACCGGGGTTGGTATTCCCGCCAATGACCTACCCCGCATCTTTGAGCGCTTCTACAAGGCGGATAAAGCCCGGGCTGGTGGAGGTACCGGCTTAGGGTTAGCTATCGCCAAGCACATCGTGGAAGCCCACGGTGGCAAGATTTGGGCCGATAGTACTGAAGGCGAGGGCGCAACCTTTACCTTCACTTTACCCATAGCCAACACTTAACCAAATCTTGAACAAGATTTAACCTCTTCTTAACAAAGCCTTAACCTTACCTTAAAGAGCCCCTGTTATGCTTAAAACAAGATGAATGATTTGGTTAAGGCTAATTTTTGTAGCGAAAGGAGGTGAAATATGGAAAGGCTTAGTCTAGCCCTGATTGCTCACGACTCAAAGAAGGAGGACATGCTGCATTTGGTAAAGGCACACCAAGAAGAACTAGCCGAGCTTGAGTTGATTGCCACCAGAGGTACCGGGCAATTGATTCAATCAAGGGTGGGATTACCGGTAACCTTGATGCAGAGTGGTCCCCGCGGCGGGGACCAGCAAATTGGAGCCCTGGTAGCCAATGGCGATGTGAAGGCAGTGATTTTCCTTCGAGACTCGTTAATGGCACAGCCCCATGAGCCAGATATATCAGCTCTGCTCCGGATTTGCGATGTCCATAATGTACCCTTAGCGACTAACCTGGCTAGCGCGGAGGCAATTCTGCACATCCTTTTTGAGCACCCTGAAGAACTAGGTGGATGTCCCCTTGCTGCGCAGGTTCATTGAGGAAATGGCAGCAGTTTATGAACAGAAAAGATAGGAAAAAGCTCGTGGAAAGGAGGTCTATGCCAATGAGCATGAGCCCAGCGTAGAAATGCTGACAAGTAACCAGAATAAAATATAAAATCAAAAGGAGGAAGTATACATCTTAAAATGAAAGGAAAATGGTCTGTATTACCCGTAATCGGTTTATTTCTAGCCGCCCTGGTCCTGGGTGGTTGTGGTCAAGGCCTGTCAGGAGCCATCACAGTAGGAGGCTCGACTACCGTCCAACCACTGGCAGCCAAGTGGGCTGAGGCATTTGAAGCCAACAATCCTGAGGTCGAGATTACTGTTCAGGGTGGTGGCTCCAGCGCCGGGGTCAAGGGATGTGCTCAGGGTACATTTGATATTGGCGCTGCCTCTCGTGAACTCAAAGCCAGTGAAACCAGCGATTATCCGGACTTAGTGGTAACTCATGTGGCTGCCGATGGCGTGGCCATCGTAATTAACCCTTCAAATAACATTATCTCTGATCTGACCCTGGAAGAGATAAAAGGGATCTTCGCTACAGGTTCCAATGATACCTGGACGGTGATTAACCGCGAGGAAGGCTCAGGCACCAGAGAGGTCTTTGAAAAGAAAGTGATGGCGGGCATGGAGGTCGCTTCCAATTCCGAGTTTCTCCCCTCCAATGGGGCAGTGAAGCAAAAGGTAGCGGCTACCGCCAATGCCATTGGCTATATCTCCCTGGGCTATGTTGACTCATCGGTAAAGGCATTAAACATAGATGGAGTTGCCTGCAACGAGGCTAACTGTGTTGATGGAAGTTATCCGGTTACCCGCTATCTCAACTTCATAACTAAAGGGGAACCTGAGGGACTGGGCAAAGAGTTTATTGACTTCTGCTTAAGCCAAGAGGGACAGGAGCTTGCTGTGGAAGAGGGCTACATCAGCGTCAAGTAGGCTTTTCCTCTCGCCTTCTTTATGTCTCGGGATGGGGATGGTAGCAAGTTTGGGGATGCTCCCCATCCCGAGAAGCAGGCTGATGATAAAAAGGAGTAATGTCTCGCTATTTTATTGATCGCATATCAAGGCATATTGTCTCTATCTTTGGGATAATAGCCTTTTTAATCCTGGTATTAATCTTTATTTTTATCCTGAAGGAGAGCCTGCCTGCTCTCCAGGGGATAGGAATAGGAGATATACTCTTTGGCTCCAAGTGGTATCCCAGCCATGAAGCCTTTGGAATCTTGACTATGCTTGCCGGCTCAGTGGTGGCTACCTTGCTTGCCCTGGTGATATCAGTGCCCCTGGCACTGGGGTGTGCCGTTTTCTTGGCTGAGGTTGCCCCACCCCGCGTTCGCCAGATAACCAGGCCAGCGGTAGAACTCTTAGTTGGTATTCCCTCGGTGGTCTATGGGTTGGTGGGAATGATTATCCTCTGCCCCTTGATAGCTAGATTGAGCGGCACAGGCTCAGGGTCTTCGGTGCTGGCGGCGGCTGTTGTGCTAGCAATAATGGCCTTGCCAACGATAAGCAGCATCAGCGAAGACAGCCTGCATGCTGTGCCTGCCCAGTATCGGGAGGGGGCTTTAGCCCTGGGGGCCACCCGCTGGCAGACTATTCACCATGTTCTGCTGCCTTCCGCCCGCCGAGGCATCACTGCCGCCATCGTTCTGGGTACAGGCAGGGCTATTGGCGAAACCATGGCCATGGTTATGGTTATCGGTAATTCCCCCATATTCCCTACCAATATCTTTGCCCCGGCAAGAACACTTACCGGCAACATCGCCGTTGAGATAGCATCTGCCACAGGGATGCACGAGAGCGTCCTGTTTGTCACAGGGCTGGTGCTCTTTATCCTGGTCATGCTCATCAACAGTATTGGACTTATCGCTTACCGGAGGCAAGCGTCATGAGCTTCAACCCTAAATTGACCCAGAAGCTTGCCTGGGGCTTTATCTGGGCAGCAGGCATTATCACCGTGCTCGTTTTGCTATTCATTATCGGCTATGTTTTGACCAAAGGGATGCCTGCCATCAGCCGTGAGTTTCTGTTTACTGAACCTCAGGGCGGGCTCAGTGGAGAAGGCGGCATCTCTTCCTGCATTGTCTCTACTCTCTGGCTGATAGCTACTACTATGGTTATTCTTACCCCGCTGGGGATAGGCGCCGCTATCTATCTTGCCGAATATGCCCCCGATAACAGGTTTACCCATCTCATCCGCTACAGCGTGGAACTTCTAGCTGGGGTGCCATCCATAGTCTTTGGACTGTTTGGCTTTGCCGTGTTTGTTTTAGCCCTTCACTTTAGTTACTCTATCCTGGCTGGTGCCCTCACCCTTGTCTGCCTGCTGCTGCCTTTCCTGATGCGCAGTACCGAGGAGGCAATGAAGGCTGTGCCCCAATCCCAGCGTGAGGCTGCTCTGGCCCTGGGGGCAACCAAATGGCAGACAATAACCCATGTAAGCCTCCCCTCTGCCCTGCCTGGGATTATCACCGGCGTCATCCTGTGCATCGGCGGGGTGGTAGCCGAGTCAGCCTGTCTCTATGTGACTATGGGCGGCAGCTCTGGAATGCCAACCTCGTTCCTCTCCGGGGGGCGAACACTGGCGGTGCATGTCTTCTACCTGGCAATGGAAACCAACGCTCTGGATAAGGCCCTGGCTACCGGGACAGTGCTTATCATCCTCATCCTCATTATCAATTTTATTACGAGGAGGCTATCACTGCGCTTTCAAGCTAAACTGAGAGGAGAAACTTAAGATATGGATCCCAAGATACAGGTCAAGGATCTTAATTTTTACTACGAGAAGATTCAAGCCCTTAAAGGGGTTACCCTGGATATTAAGGAACGCCAGATTACCTCTCTCATCGGCCCCTCAGGCTGTGGTAAGACCACCTTCTTGCGCCTGTTAAACCGGATGAATGATATTATTCTCCGAACTCATCTTGAGGGCGAAGTGCTCCTGGACGGGCAGAACATCTATGACCCGGAGGTAGATGTGGTTGGGGTGAGGAAGAAGGTGGGGATGGTATTTCAGCAGCCCAACCCGTTCCCCAAGTCCATCTATGATAATGTTGCCTTCGGTCCTCGAATGCTGGGATTAAATCATGGAGTGAGGCTTGATGAAGTCGTAGAGAGGAGCCTCAGGGCAGCTGCACTATGGGATGAAATCAAAGATAAGCTCGGTAAATCAGGCCTGGCACTCTCCGGAGGGCAGCAGCAGAGGTTATGTATTGCCCGTGTGCTGGCAGTAGAGCCAGAGGTCATCCTTATGGATGAGCCGTGCTCTGCCCTTGATCCTCTGTCAACTCTGAAGATTGAGGAACTAATGCAGGAACTGAAGAAGGATTACACCATAGTAATCGTTACCCATAACATGCAGCAGGCAGCTCGGGCTTCTGACTGGACAGGCTTCTTCCTCCTCGGGGAAATGGTAGAGTATGGCCCAACCAGCGAGCTTTTCA
>JAUXIH010000015.1 GCA_030621105.1 Dehalococcoidia bacterium
TCCCGAGCTTAGCAAAAATATGCTCATTCCTGGGGCTATTAATCTTGGCAATAACCTGGCGAACTTTAAACTTTTGCTTGGCAATCTGGCAGACTGCCAGGTTGTCCTCATCCTCATCAGTAACAGCAATCAACATCTCTGCCCGGGATATCCCTGCCTTGGACAAAGCAGATATTTCACTGCCATCTCCACACAAGGCAACGCTACCAAGCTCTTCACGAATCTCATTGCATCTATCCTGCCTTTTCTCAACCATCAGCACTTCGTGTTCCAGTGCTATCAGCTTCCGGCATAGATAATACCCCGTCTCCCCTCCACCAATAATCATGATATACATCTATTGCTCCAACTTCTCTTTGAGAAGTTTGGCGAAGATGATAGTAGGACTGAGTCCCTCGAGCCCTAGAGTTTTATAAAACTCCTCACGTAGAGGGTCATAGATACGACAGAGAACTCTGGGTATATGAAATATCTCTTTGGCAATCTGAGCCGTCATGGCATTTTTATCATCCTCCCTGGTAACAGCAACGAATCCGTCAGCATCTGCAATGCCTGCCTTCCTCAACACCTCCTCATCAGTAGCATCTCCCAACAAGGTCGTCCCCTTAAAATCAGAGGGGAGCTTCTCAAAGCTGCTGGCATCAGTATCTATGATAACAACCTGATGCCCATCAGTATCAAGCCTGCTGGCCAACTCAGCCCCCATACGGCCACAACCTATGACAAAAACTTTCATCACTTATTCGGCAGGCTTATATCCACGATATACCAGAACTTGGCAGGGAGCCTCCTTGAGAACATAGGGAATAATGTCGCCCAAATCAAACTTGCCCCGAGGATTACGGTAACCAATCCCCATCACAACCAGGTCTACATTTCTCTGGACAACTTCATCAACAATGGCAGAACCAATATCCCTGGACTGTATCAAATCAGTGTCGATGTCATAACCAATATCGGCAGCAATATCCTCGGCATGGGTCAGAACTTCCTCTGCTTTTCCCGTTTCCTCGTCAACATGAGCATCTAGAGGAAGATCCCTTGCCACCTCAATAATATACAGCACATAAACCTTAGCCTTGGGCTTTTGTGCCACGGTACAAGCCAATTTCAGAGCATCATCGTCAGCACCACGCCCTCTCACTGGAACCAGTATTTTCTTAACTATCATCGACTCGTGATATTACGCCGCTTTTTTTTTCTAGTCAACAGAAGCCTTAACCTCCTGGACTCTTCCCAGCAGTGGGAGCTTTTTGTGACGCCGAAACAGATAATATACAAGCATACCTATTGCCATCCAGCCAAATCCAATCCAGACAGTATCAAATTGCACAACCACAACCACTAGCCAAACAGCAACAGTAGCTATCAATCCCAAAATAGCAGTTATCGGTAAATAATATCCCTGAAATTTAATATTGCCTCTTAACTTAAAGGGGCGCGGAAGCTCAGGGCATGTCATCCGCAATCGCAATATCGAGGCATGCGACAGAGCAAAGGAGAGCAAAGAACCAAAGGCATACAGGCCTCCCAGGATGATAAAAGTGTCTGGAGCAAAATAACCGGAACTAATCAACGCCATAGCCATGACAGCAAAAATAATTATAGCCCGGTACGGGGTTTTAAACTTATGGTGTACTCGAGATAGAGCTAGCGGAATCAACTGAAATCTGCCCAGGGAAAATGTCAATCTCGATATACCCATAAGTCCGGCATTGGTAGCCACTACTAATATGGTGGCTGCCAGTATAGCGACCAGCACAGGTAAAAACTTGCATAGTGCGAGCAACAATCCCTGTGCCATGCCTTCCCCAATCAAGACAACCGATAGTTGCTGAGCGATACCTGCTACAGGATCCCGCGCCCATTCCATAGCTAGCTCCGATGGAGTCATCGCCGAGAAGCCCGCCACAGATATACCAGCAAACAGAACCAACACTACCACCATCATTAAAAGCAGTGCCCTAGGGGCATTAACAGCAGGCCTCTTGGTTTCCTCAGACAGCTGAGAAATTGTCTCTACCCCAGTATAGGCAATACTGGCCACGGCAATACCAAAAACCAAACTGGACCACGAGGGCCAATAGTCAATCACGCGATGCCACAATAGCTGCGGCTGTAATAAAAATACTACTGCCAGGACGATGATGACAACCTGCGTACACACATCCAGAATGGCAAAAGCAACATTCAAGATCGAAGACTCCTTGATACCAACAATATTTAGCAACATCAAGAAAAAGACAATCGCTATGGCAGCAGATGTCCCGAGGATGGCAGAATCTTTCAGTGGTGCCCAGAAATACCCCAGATAGGAAGGCACCGCATAGGCTGAAATAGCTATGGTAACAATATAGCTAAATGCCAACGCCCACCCAGCAATGGAACCAGCTAAATCATTAAATCCGTGACGAGCGAAGCTGGCCGAGCCTCCAGCTCCAGGAAGCATGGCTGTACCCTCAGCATAGGAGAGAGCCGTAAATATAAAAAATACGCCAGCGATAAGCAGGCAAATGGGGGTTGCTCCCAGAGCAACCAACGCCACTAGTCCCAGAGCATAATATATGGAAGAACCAACATTGCCATAGCCAGCGCCAAACAAACCAGAAACCCCCAAGGCTCGTATCAAAGGATGGGCTTTGGTTCGAGGACGATGAACAAACTTGTCACCGGGCTTGGGCTGCCAGTCAGCTTGCAAGCTTAGAGCACCTTACAACTTATCATGCTGTTCCCAATTGCGGGGGATTGTAATTTGTTACACGGGCATTGTCAATATGAAATGCCGACGACATTATTATTACAATGATAAACATGACCATGAGAAGACCAATAACCATAGTGGATATACGTTACCACATCAAACACCGGGTATATTAAGCCCTCCACTCAGGATATTGAATCGTTTACTGGCCAGCTCCTGGGACTTCTGAATGGCCTCATTCATAGCAGTCATCACCATGTCCTGCAATAACTCAACATCATTATCGGTAATCACTCCAGGAGCTATTTCTACCGAGCGAACCTTTTGATGTCCATCAATAACAACCTTCACTGCCCCTCCTCCACTACTTGCCTCCAAGGTAACTTCTCCCAGTTCCTGTTGAACCTTGGTCATTTTCTCCTGAAGTTGCTGCGCCTGACGCAATAAGGACTTATCCATTTTCGATCTTACCCCCCATTTCCAGCGCCGCCTGAATTAAGGGACTACCTTTACTGCGCTTCAGCGACGTGTTTTTTTTAGAATCAATCAATACACACTTTATAGCATAAGGCCTGCCAAAAATCTCTTTGATTTTTTTCTCCACCAAACTCTTATACTTGGGCTCCTCGATCTTTTCCTTGTGAAAAGGATAATAAAATCCCAATACCAGAGTGTCATTATCAATACCTATCGGCTCGCAGGCACTCCGTAAAAGCGCATCCAGGGTACCTCCTGAGCCCTCCCCCCGTAAAGAATCGATGAACCTCTTCCATTGACCATGAAAATAATCGATATCACCAGTGTCGCTTTCACCTACAGTACTGGAAACATCCTCGGAAACAGGAGGCTTGCTCGGCGAAGAAGATGCGGTAGGGCTCGGTGATAAGACAACAGCCTCCTCCATCTCTTCCCCCTTCGCCGCTTGCTCTATCGTCTCTGAACTCGAAGCCGACGACTCACCATGGACTACAACTGGAGACAACGAGCACTCCACCAGGGCTAATTCCAAGGGCAACGTGGAATAGCCATTGCCGCGAAAATCAATATCAGCAAAGCGCTTGACCGCTCGCAGCAAGAAACCAACGTCGACTTCAGTCACCAATCGTTCCATCTCTGCCAGATCATCAGCTGCGACGTCCAGAATCTCACCACATCGAGTCTTGGCCAATAACAAGCCGCGTAGCTCCTTCACCAATCCCTGGGTAAATTGGCGCAGATTCACAGCATCACTGCCAACCATATTGATAATCTTCAAACCAGTGGAAACATCCTTATTAACTATGCTTGCGACCAGAGGTCTGATCCTCGAATCTTCACTAACGCCAAGCATCTCCTCAACTTGACCAGCATCAACCTCACGACCATGATAAGCAATTAACTGCTGTAATATGTTCTCCGCGTCTCGAAGGCTTCCACCAGCTACATGGGCAATGAGTCTCAACGACTCAGGAGTAATGGTTATATTTTCACTATGACTTATCCCCTCCAACTTGGTGGCTATAGCATCCTGCGGTAAACGGCGAAAATCAAATCTCTGGCATCGCGACATGATGGTGGATATGACTTTGTGAGGCTCCGTTGTGGCCAAGATGAAAATAACATGCCCTGGAGGTTCCTCCAGGGTTTTCAATAACGCATTGGCCGCTGCCTCAGTAAGCATATGTACTTCATCTATGATATATACCTTGTACCTGGCCCGCTGCGGCGAGTAATTGACCTTCTCCCTGAGACTACGAATATCATCAATGCCGCGATTGCTGGCAGCATCTATCTCAATCACGTCCAAAGCCCTGCCTTCAGTGATTGAGGTGCAGATATCACAAGTATTACACGGCTCTCCCCCCTTCTGCTGGGGGCAATTCACGGCCTTGGCCAAAATACGAGCCGTGCTGGTTTTTCCTGTACCTCGAGGACCACAAAAGAGATACGCATGCCCTATTTCTCCCTTCTCAACAGCATGACACAAGGTCTCAGTCACCACATGCTGTCCCACAACCTGGGCCAAGGTTTGCGGGCGCCACTTACGATAAAGAACTTCCCATCCCATAGACACCACTTATTATACTCCGGTTACTACCCCTCCAAAAGGCTAGTCACCCTCCAGCATGAGCAGTGTATCATCATAAGCCTGACTTGTGTCTCTTATGGCCTGTTCCAGACTGGGTAAGGCCATCAATGAACTTTGTGACAAGGCATCATTCAATTCATGCAGGCTTTTCTCTCGACTCTGGTGTAACAATTCTATTACCTCGGTAACTTCACCTTTTTCCGCACTCCCCATCCAGGAATTCTCAGTGGAAGGCAATTGGGAATCTCCTCCCTGAAAATTCTTCATTGCCCGAGACCCAAAAATTACATAATTCAACTGATTTCCAATTTCATCGGTCAAAGCAGGTATAGATTCAGTTTTGCCCTCTCGAGCCAACCACGCGATCTCATCTGCTCTCCTCTCGGCAAATTGAATGTGCAATTTCGCATCATGCACATCAGATACAGAGGCCATCAGCCTTACCTTCTCCGTGGCCAGCTTTATCGTATAAAGGGACTCACCAGGCAAAGCCCCAGCAGATGCCATGACCATCCCCATACTGGAAAACAACACCAGCACAACAGCTATCATAGCCACAGCCCAATGCCTATGCCAGGCGAAAAAGCTCCATCCCCATCCCTTTCTGGCTTGTCTATCACAATATAACTGTTCCAGATAGTCATAAACCCTGGCTTTATACTCCACTCCTGGTTTAATGGCAGAGCAACTTCGTCGAACAGCAATGGTAGTCTGCAACAACGGCTTCAACTCAGAAGCCTGCTCCGGATAATCCCTAAGGCAATCATCCACTCTATCACCGGCAGATAACCGCTCTATACATCGAACCAATACATCCTGCATTTGCTGTGTCATCAACTATTTATCCTCAAGCACCATATTCCTCAGCGCCATTATCCCTGTGTACTGTAAAGCCTTAATCGTTCCTTGTTTTTTCCCCAAGGCATTAGCTGTCTCGGCAATGGAAAGTTCGGAGCTAAAACGGAGGATAATTACTTCCCTTTGCGCTGGAGACAATTTGTCGATCAACCCAGCCAGTTTCTCAGTCTCAAGCTTCCGTTCAGTGATATCCGCAGGACCCGATTCTGCATGCAGAGTAATATTGTCATCCAGTTCCTGTGTCACCACTTTATCCCGCTTCCTCAGGTAATCAATAACCTGGTTGCGAGCAATGCGAAACAGCCAGGAGATAAAGGGCAAATTCCGCCAGCGATATGAGGAAATCGCTCCCATAGCCTTAACAAACACCTCTTGGGTTAAATCCTCAGCTTCAGATATATTTCCTACTCTCAGGTAAATATAGCGATATATCCTATCGAAGTTTGTCTCATAGAGCTGAGTAAAAGCTTCCCCATCCCCCTTTATTGCTCGAGCGACTACATCTTTCTCACTAGACATCGGCGTGATGTCTATTATAGTGAAAACGAAAGGAATAAGGAAAAGTTTATGGGGCTAACATATATAGTGCATTCCCGCCCAAACAGCACTCACTGCTACCAGGATATTCTACAGGCCTTTGCTGGCAATGTAGATAGCAAGATCAGCAATCCGAGCACTATAGGCCCACTCGTTATCATACCAGGTCAACACCTTAACCATATTCCCATCCATCACCCTTGTAGACAGGGCATCAACAATCGCTGAATAGGTAGTTCCCACTATATCTCGAGATACCAGCGGCTCTTCAGTATATCCCAGTATCCCCTTCATCTCATTCTCTGAAGCCTTCTTCAGCAGGCTGTTTACTTCCTCGGCGGTAGTATCGCGCCCGACAATAGCAGTGACATCCGAGAGTGAACCTGCGGGCGTCGGCACCCGCATCGACATCCCATCAAACTTACCTTTAAGCGCCGGAATAACCTCGGTGACCGCTACTGCAGCATTAGTGGTGGTGGGAATTATTGACAGTGCAGCAGCACGAGCTCGGCGTAAATCCTTATGGCCAAAATCCAGGATTCTCTGATCATTGGTGTAAGAATGAATGGTGGTCATCAATGCTTTTTCAATACCAAGATTATCCAGCAAGACCTTCATAAGTGGAGTCAAGCTATTCGTAGTGCAGGAAGCCATAGAGATCAGCTGGTGCTGGTCAGGATTGTAATCATCCTGGTTAACTCCCATATTAACCATAACCGCATTTGCCGCGGTGCCCTTGTACCGAGCAGTCAAAATTACCTTCTTGGCGCCAGCATCAAGGTGACGAAGAACATCTGGAATACTAGTAAATATTCCCGTGGATTCCAGGATTATCTCAGCTCCCAGATCTCGCCAGGGCAATTTTTCTGGCTCACGTTCTGCTAATACCTTAATTGCCCTCCCATCCACTACGATAGCATCCCCCTTAGCTTCCACTGTGCCAGGATAAACTCCATAGGTGCTATCATATTTAAACAGGTGCGCACTAGTTTTAACATCGGTGAGATCATTCACCGCGACAACTTCCAGATCCTTACCATGCAATTGCTTGATTGCCCTGAGTGTTAACCTTCCGATACGGCCAAATCCATTAATACCAATCGTCGTCATTTACTTACCTCCTGATATATCATCAATCCTTGGCTAAATATAACGCAACTCCCTCTCGATTAATCATGCCAACATCCCCTTCAATCATCAGTGCCTTGATATAAGCAATGGTCTCCAGCAGGAGTGAACGCTTATGCCAGGCATCCAGCGAAGCAAATGAAATATCTGCCATGTCCTGTCTCTGGTAAATCTCCTGAGCTACCTGATATGCTGTCCTGATATCATCCCTTAACACCTGCATGACAATCCTCTTTCGCTGTTCACGATACCGTAGCGTGTCTGCCACTCGCAACTTCAAACTACTAAATGTTGGTCCATGACCAGGAAAGACAAAGCTAGCCCCGACATCCCCAGTTCTTCTCAGGGAGCCAATATAATCATTCATGGGATTTTCACCCGATTGTGGATGTAGCCCGACATTGGGCATAGCATCAAATAATACATGGTCTCCAGAAAAGAACAACCTTCTTCTGGGCTCATAAAGACATATGTGTCCCGGGGAATGCCCTGGCATCCACAGAACCTCAAGGGTGAAGGTCCCATTATTAATTCTGTCACCCTGATCCAACAAAACATCAGGGTTCTCTGGTACCACAAACGGTTTCATCCACGATGATGCTCCCACCATATCCGGTAGTTCATCTTGAGGTACTCCATTGCGCTTAAGCTCGCTGCCCAACCCCTGGAGAAGTTCCCCAGAGTCAACATACCTCGAGCCAATCAACTCAGCCTCAATTCTGTGCATGGTTACCGTCGCTCCACAAATCTGTTTTATCTTGCTGGCTAAGCCGTAATGGTCAGGGTGAATATGAGTCACAACCACTGTCTGTATATGTTTAAAACTCAGTCGATCCTCTTTTAACCCTTGTTGCAAAGCAGCAAGGGATTCCACGGAATCCCAACCAGTATCAATCAGTATGTCCCCCTCACTACCCTCTAGCAAATACACATTGGCATCTTCAGAAATGCCTTTAGGAAAGGGAAGCTTTATCTGATGTACTCCACGTACTACTTCCATAACCTTTGTAAATTATACAAGGCCTCCCTCCCGGCATACCTGGCACTCCCAGCCAGGTCTGCTTCAATATCAATGAGACGATTATATTTAGCCAACCTCTCACCTCGACAGGGAGCACCAGACTTAAGAAATCCCGCATTGGTAGCCACAGACAGGTCAGCAATCGTGGTATCCACAGTCTCTCCAGAACGATGACTGATGACGGTGGTCCACCTTGCCTTCTGTGCCCTTTCAATTACCCGTAGAGTCTCGCTCAATGTACCTATCTGATTCGGTTTCACCAGTATGGAATTAGAGGCCTTCCCGGCAATCCCTCTCTCGAGCCTCTCTATACTGGTAACATAGAGGTCATCACCAACAATCTGAATCTCCTTGCCTAACCTTGCTGTGAGCGACAACCAGCCCTGCCAATCATCCTCCGCCAAACCATCTTCGATACTAATGATGGGATAATCTGATACCAACTTCACATAATAATCAACCATCTCATTAGAGGTCAGGGTTACCCCCTCACGGGACAAAACATACTTGTTTCCCTGATAAAAACTGTTGGCAGCAGGGTCAAGAGCAATAAATATATCCTGACCTGCTTTATACTTCGCTAGCCCTATCGCATCCAGAATCAGTTCCACGGCATCCTTATTGCTGGAAAGCTGCGGAGCAAAACCCCCCTCATCACCAACATTAGTGCTCAACCCCTTTTGCTCCAATACCTCGTGTAACCGATGGTATATCTCACTACTCATACGAAGCGCATGAGCAAAGCTGCTGGCACCCACAGGCACTATCATAAACTCCTGAAAATCGGTAGAGCCTGAAGCATGCTTACCTCCATTGAGGATATTTAACATCGGCACAGGGAGCAAGGAAGCCGCTGCTCCTCCCAGGTATCTGTAAAGCGGGACATCTAAAAAGTTAGCTCCTGCCCGAGCCACCGCCAGGGAAACGCCCAGTATGGCATTCGCCCCCAGGGAAGCCTTATTGGGTGTTCCATCAAGGTCAATCAACATAGAGTCAACATTAGTTTGATCCAGAGCTGACATGCCCACCAATTTAGGGGCAATATCATTCTCCACATGTCCTACGGCAGTCAACACGCCAAGACCCCCAAACCTGCTGGCATCCCCATCACGAAGCTCTACCGCCTCATGCTTGCCCGTGCTGGTTCCCGACGGGACAGAAGCCATCCCAACAGTACCATCAACCAGGGTCACCTTGGCTTCAATGGTAGGATTACCCCGTGAATCAAGAATCTCTCTCGCTATGATGTTCTCAATGCTCGCCATCTCTATAGACATTTCACCTCTGACCCTCCTTATTCTGGGCTAAAGAAAGAGCTTTATCCACCGCGTCAGCAACATTCCGAGCGCGGATAATCGTACCATCTTCCTTGCCCCCACGAGATAATACCCAGGTATTCAAACCAACAACTGGAATACCTCTCTTCAAGGCATGCCCAATCTCACTGAGTGTCCCATACCGACCTCCAATGGCAATCACTGCCTGAGCTGACTGCACGACCATGGCATTGCGTCCCTCCCCCACCCCCGTGGCAATGGCAACATCAACCCAGGGATTAGCCATCTCAGGGTCCTTGCCAGGCAAGATGCCCACGGTCAAGCCCCCCTTCAATTTGGCACCACGGCACACTGCCTCCATGGCTCCCCCTAATCCACCACATACCACAGTAGCCCCACGGCTGGCTAACTGCTCTCCAATCTCCTGGGCTAGTTTAGCTTCCTCAACGGAGCAAGCAGCATTCCCAATAACAGCAACAACCATAGTACAAAGTATACACTACCTGTACCCGCCAAATCCTCGTTTCTAGTTAAACCTGCTCATAGCTATCTCCATCCCATGCTGGAGAAAACAATCGATAGCTTCAGATACCTCAAGAATCGCCGGCTTGAGTATTTCCTCCTCCCGAGAAGTAATATCGCCAAGCACATAATCAACTATCGTGTCGGTGTCAGTGATGGACACGCCCGCGAAATCAGCCGGTCGGCCAATACCTACCCTGATGCGAGGGAACTCATCACTCCCTAGTTCAGATATAATAGATCTCATCCCCTTATGGCCCCCAGGCCCACCATTTTGGCGCAAGCGAACTTTACCCAGGGGTAAATCCAGGTCATCACAAATCACCAGGATATCCTCAACAGCAACATGATACCTGCGTGCCAGGGAAGCAACGGATTCACCACTGAGGTTGATAAAGGTGCTGGGCTTGACCAGCAATAATTCACCAGTTTTATCAAATCCTACCCTGGCCCGACACTGCTGCCGGTCAAAATGGATATCATGAATCTTGGCGAAATGGTTCAGGCAGTGAAACCCAATGTTATGACGATTACGCGCATATATCCTCCCCCGATTTCCCAAGCCAACAATTAACTTCATGAACGTCTCCCCACTTTATGTTATATTATAAACTAAACTAGTATATACTTTGCCTCTTCCAGGGATGAAAGAATATAACTATTGCCCTATCTGTGGAGCTCCTCTACATGCAGGATTCATCGATGGTAAGACGAGAAAATGTTGCTCCAACTGCGACTTCGTCGATTATAAGAATCCTCTGCCGGTAGCTCTGGCAGTCGCAGTAAAAGGCAAACAGCTCCTGCTAATCAAGAGAGGCATCCCTCCCAAAAAAGGAATATGGGCCTCCCCTTCAGGTTTCATCGAGAGCGGAGAGACCTCAGAGCAAGCTTGCCTGAGAGAACTAAAGGAGGAAACGGGAACCTCGGGAGAAATAGTAAAGCTGATCGGCATAGCACGGCGAGAGGACAAGGAAATTTATGGAGACATGTTGATTGTTCAATATCTCGTAAAAGTAACTAGCGACAAGCTAATCCCAAATGATGAAGTGGAGGATGCCAGATTCTTTAACATCCCAGAATTACCAAGCTATTACGCCAACTTGTTCCAGACCACCATCGCAGAAATCCAAGAGAAACCTCCATTACAATAGAGTGTGAAAAGAGCCTTTTAACATAACTTAAGGTTTTATATCTTCCTGTCCTAGCAAGTTGAGAAACTGCTCCTCGGTTACCATCTCCACCCCAAGCTGTTGAGCTCTTGCCAGTTTAGAGCCAGGGTCAGATCCAACTACTACATAAGACGTCTTTTTCGTAACACTCGAGCTAGCTTTACCTCCCCTCTCCTTTATCTTGGCCTCCGCCTCATCTCGGCTTAGAGAATCCAGCTTCCCTGTCAGCACAAACTCCCTGCCAGCCAGAGTCATCCTCTCAAATTCCGCTGTATCTTTCTTTTCTTCCATCTTAACCCCAGCATCTCGCAGCTTCTGGATAATGCTCCGGTTCCCCTCCTGTCGAAAGAAGGTAATGATGCTCTGCGCTATTTTGGGGCCGGTGGAAGGAAGAGTCATAAGCTCCTCCTGGTTGGCATTGGCCAAAGCATCAATGCTGGTAAATTTCCCCGCCAGTAACTCGGCATATTCCTCGCCAACATGGATAATCCCCAGGCCGAAGATAAGCCGGGACAAAGGTCTATCTTTACTCTTCTCGATGGAATCCAATATGTGAGAGACGCTTTTGGCTGCCATCCTGTCCACCTCCAGTAATTTCTCCCTGTTGAGATAATATAAATCTCCAGCATCAGCAACGATGCCCCGGTTAAATAAGGCCTGGCACAGCTTATCCCCCACACCATCAATATCCATAGCCCCACGACTAACAAAATGCCTGATTTTCTCCAGCGCCTGGGAAGGACAGGCAGCATTAGAGCACCTGTGCATCGCCATCCCTTCCGGCTTTATAATCTCAGCACCACAAACAGGACACTGCTGGGGCATAAAGAAAACTTTCTCCTCGCCAGTTCTCTTACTTGCTACAGGTCCAACTACCTCCGGTATGACCTCACCAGCCCGCTGCACGACGACAGTATCCCCAATCCTGATATCCTTGCGGTGAATGTCCTCTTCATTGTGCAGCGCAGCATGACTGATAGTCACTCCACCAATTCGAACTGGCTCGAGAATGGCATAGGGATTGAGCCGACCTGTTCTCCCCACATTTACACCAATATCAACAAGGCGAGTTGCCCCCTGCACCGCGGGAAACTTACAGGCGATAGCCCATCGTGGCTCGCGAGCTGCAGCTCCCAGTTCTTGCTGGAAAGCTATAGAATTTACCTTGACTACCACACCATCCGCCTCATATGGCCAGCTTTCACGGTTATCACGCCAATTACAGTAATATTCTTCCACCCCATCAAGACCCTGATACCGAGCGATGCCAGGGTTTATCTTGAACCCGAGAGATTTCAGCCAGTGCATAATTTCCCAGTGAGTATCAGGAGCTGTTCCTCCTTCTACCCATCCCAGACCATAAATAAATATATCCAGAGGACGCTCAGCAGTAACACGAGAATCCAATTGGCGCAGCGAGCCAGCAGCAGCATTCCGCGGATTGGCAAAGGAATGTAGCCCCTTCCTGACTCTCTCCTCGTTGAGCCGTTTAAATCCAGACTTGGGTAAATAAACTTCACCCCTGACCTCAAATTTGTCTGGGGCTTCCCGGGGAACAGAGAGAGGAATGCTTCCAATAGTCCTTACATTCTGAGTGATGTTCTCCCCTCGATAGCCATCTCCCCTGGTAGCTCCGGTTACCAGCACGCGATCAACATAGGTCAAAGCTACCGCCAGTCCATCAATTTTAGGCTCGCACACAAGGTCAAATTGTTGACCTGCCAGCAATTCGGTGACTCTGCGATGCCACGCAACCATCTCTTCGTAGGAAAAGGCATTAGCCAGGCTCAATAGCGGCTGGGGGTGCTCCACAACTCCAAAAGCTGCTACGGGAGCGGCCCCAATGCGCTGTGTGGGAGAATCCGGAGTGACCAGCTCAGGATGCTCAGTCTCAAGAGCCTTAAGCTCCTGCATCAATGCGTCATATTCAGCATCGCTGACCTCGGGATTGTCCATGACATAGTAACAATAACTATGATGATTAATGAGCTCTCGTAGCTCTGCTGCTCGGCGATTTACATCACCCATGGTTGTCATAATTAACTCCCTCACCAGTATAGCATAGCTAAATTCCCCAACCACGATGTCAAACCGAACAATCAATCACGCCAGAAAACAGGAAAGGAGATACCAAAACAACCATGAGCTTATAGAGCACAAAAAAACAAAATCCGGCTCTTTGAGAAGAGGTACCTATTTAATAATAATCTGCCCTGTGATAAAGCAAACGGAGTCCAGTGGAATATCACAAATTTATTGACTTTTCTACCA
>JAUXIH010000048.1 GCA_030621105.1 Dehalococcoidia bacterium
TCGCAATTCCACCGCAACAGTTCCTCAAGCACTTCGCGGCTTGTGCCGCCAAGGTCGATGCCGACCGTAAAGAGCAAATTAGCGCCACCTTCCACATGTGCCAGGAGCCGCTCACGTAGCCGCAGGATGGTGCGCAATGCGACGAACGCTGATACCAACACGATGCGAGAACAAGCCGCTTCCGAACTGAGTGATTCGCTGATCTCGTTCCCTAGCTGGGTTTCCGGCTGAGAAACGTTTCTGATAATCATTTAGTTTGTTTCAAGCCAAGGCGTGGCCGGGATTGGCGGGGCGCTCGCAATTCGTTTCTCCATTTGACATACTCCCCTTTTTCCCCTGGTGACAATCAAAATCAAGTCCTTTTGGTATGGCTAATTATACACCTCTTGGTGCTTGTCAACAAAAAATAACCATTTTCGAGCGCCTCATCGATTTGACATGAGCCGGAGGTAACAATCTAACGTTCAGGGATATGCCGAGTTACCATTGCACATTACTCGGTTTTGTTCAACCTCGCTACGCCCAACAGAAAGTCAAATTGAGATACATCAAGAAATAGCTCGTTTTACAATAGGGGGGAGGGGGAGATGCGAAGTTATTTTTTAAACATTAAGATGGGGCTAACAGGTTCCGGTGAGGTGAAGCATTAGCTGGGGAGCTTAAAGCTGCCCCGTAAATTAGATTGCCTGCCGGCCCTCGACAGTCCCGATTCAGGAAATTGGGGTATCTTACGGATAGCCCCGGAATGTGTTACGAGCATGGGAGAGGGATGTCGGCTCGCTACCGCGGAGCCTGAAATTTGCTAAAGGAGAAGTGTAATGATCAAAAGTGTAGGCATCGACCTGGCTGGCACCGGAGAGCACAAGGTACGGTGTCTGGACGAAAGGGCACAAATGTGTGATGGCTTCAATTTCGAAACTACAACGGATGGACTGGCGAAACTGGAGGAGCGCGTTTTCAGCGGTGGTGCCAATCCTGTCATCATCTTTGAACCTACCGGTTTGGCCTGGCTTCTGGTTGCGGTATATCTCAAAGGCAGGCATCCTGATTCTCGACTGGTGAGAGTCCAGGCACAGAAGGTAGTCGCCCTGCGAAAGTACCTGCATCGTTCCTCGAAAAGCGATAAAATCGATTCTCTCACCCTGGCCAAGATGCCATTCATCGACCCGGAGAAGTTGGAGGAGATCTACTTTCCTCCGGGTAAAATCTATGCGATACAGCGCCTCGCCCGTCAGCGGAGGCGGCTGGAGAATGAAATCGCAGGTCGCAAGAAGAGAATCGGATCCATCGTCGACGGTTATTTCCCGATGATACGGAAGGCCTTTTCAGATCCGTGGTCAGCCCACGCCAGGGCTTTCCTCCATTCCCGTCTTAACCCATTAGCTGTGGTCCGTGCCGGTGAGAAAGCTCTTCATGCCTTTCTGACCAAGGCCAGAAGGCACTGCAGGATCGAGGCGTCTGTAGAAAGCCACATGGTATACCTTGCCTGCCGGGAAGCAGCGACTCTGTATAAAGCCTCCAGTTCTGTTGGGATGATAGATAATGATTTCTTTTCCGCTCTTCAGGATGAGATATCACGGGAACTGAGGCTTATGGAGATAGAGGAGGTCGAGTCCGCAGCCATAGCCAAACGGCTGAAGAAGCTGTACCTGGAGCTACATCCTTCGGATAATTTGAGGACCATACCAGGCATTGGCGATCATACTGCCCCTATCTTTCTGGCAACGGTAGGAGATCCGGAACGCTTCCGGAGCCAGTCGGCTTTTGCCAACTATTGCGGAATCGTGCCGGGAGCGAACCAATCGTCGGACTCAGAAGCCAAGGGATTAAGAATGACCAAAGCTGGTCCCGCCATCATGAGGTGGGCTCTTTTCCAGGCGGGGCACATAGGTCGCTCTCATGATCCCCAGCTCGCCTGCGTCTACTATCGGGAGATGGTACACCACGGCAAAACCCACATGCAAGCCATGGGCGCCGTCATGAGCCACATGTCGGCCAGGGTATTGGCTGTGCTTCGAGAAGACAAGCCCTACGTACTTCGAGATATAGATGGCAGCTTCCTTAGCCACGAAGAAGCCCATAAAATAATCCTGACGAAGTATCAGGTGCCTGAAGAAATACGCAAGCAGAGACGACAACGCAAGACCCCGGGGAATTACGGGTTACAAAAGAAACTGAGGGAGATGTTAGTACCCAGGGTACACGAGGCAACTGCTGCTCCTCAACCTGTGGTCACTTAAGCATCTCCCGGAAACCAGTTTAACCGAGAGCATAGGGGGCGTCAATAGCTACCCTTGACTTATTAGGATATCTAAATTATCACCCCCCGCCGGGGCCTACGGCAAAAGCAAAAAACTTGGATTCAAGAAACTTCAGAATCACGATTCCAATTATGGATTCCCCGGGTCTATTTTGTATTTGAACACTACGTTGGCTAGAATATAACCGTATGGTAGAATAAGGCCAGCTATGAAGTCTCACCGGAAAGCGTACTTGAGGAGGGAAATCATAAACTCAGAAGATGTTCCAAACAAGAAGGTGGAGTAAACTGAAATGCCACGCACTTGCTTCGTGATTATGCCTTTTTCAACTACCACATCGTGCACAGAAGAAGAGTGGACACTTTTGTTTGAGGCGTTATTTAAACCAGCGATTGAAGGAGCCGGCTTAGACTACGAGTGTCGCCGTTCTGTCGCAACTCGCGGTAACATAGTAGCGTCAATATTACAGGAGCTTAAGGAGAGCTACGTTGTTCTTGCTGACCTGACCGATCACAATGCTAATGTCTTCTATGAATTAGGTGTTAGGCATTCCCTAAAAGATCGCACGATTCTTGTAGCACAGAAGGAAGAGGATATTCCGTTTGATCTTCGTGCTTATGCCTACCATATATATGATTGGCTTACGGAGGATGGGAAAGAAGCATTTGCCACTCGAATTACTGAGCTTCTGTCAGAAATTGACAGCAATCCTGACAGATCAGACAATCCCGTCAGTGATTTCTTAGGCAGAGCGAGCGAACCGAATCTCGTACAGACACCAGTAGCAGTCGAGCCAGAGGAGATTTCCTATGCACAATCGCTTGCTGGTCCATCAGCAGAAGGACTTAATGCAATAGACTTTGCACGAAAACTGGCTAGGAGTGGTGTCCCTCAAGCTGCAACTACTGTACTCCGTCTGACACATGCAGAATTATTGCCTGCTATCAGCCAGACAGTCAATGAACTTAATCAAAGAGAAGTTCCAAGTCAAATTCAGGAGAACCAAATACTTGGGCTAGCACGAGAATTCACAAATGTTATTGAGCCCACTGTCCATAAAGTGGAGGAGTTTGTCCTAGCATCTGTTGAAGAACAGTGGGAATCCGGTGTGCGTTTAGGATTGAAGCTGTCCGGTGATTTGATATCACTAAGCGAACGCCCACATTCAGGACGTAGTATAAAGTTTGCCCAAGGTACTCCAGCGCTATTGGCTTGGCGGCTACTTCTCTGTAGCGGAGCAAAAGCACTTTCAGAAGAGTCTTTTACCCTTCTGGGTATGATTTTGAAAGAATCGATTGAGGTCGAGGACAATAGCGGAAGATTCAGCAACCAACCACTGATTAAACGACGAGATTTGTTCTGGCCTGAAGCTCTCTTAGGTAACGCTTACCATGGAACAAAGTACATGATAGAACTATGGGATTACGCACCACACCTACATGAATTTTTTACTTCTAAAGAACAATGCCATTTTGAATTAGCCAAATTTTATATGGTTGTCGCACTAGCAACTCCACCGGATGATTTTGGTCATGCCTTGTATCCTGGGTATCGTCTATTCCCTGAAGCTAGACGCGCTATGTCATCGCTATGCAGCCGACTTGCTCAATCAGCTACCTACCTGGAAGGAATCGCACAGGTGCTGGGAGAATCTGCCGCTCATTTTCGGGAATCGTGGTCTGAACGTGTGAGGCTGGCAAATAGCGTGGAACTAGGAATGCACCATCCTTGGTCCGACAGTCTGCGTTTCCCCGATTCAATAGATGCAGAACCCCCCGGCTAACATTCACTCAGATTGCGGAATCTGCAGAAGGAAATCCCTCACGCCCATCGTCCTAACCTAAAATACCCATTCTAAGCGCACGCTCTCGGAAATCACTTCACTTGAGAAATAAGATGGATTAGGAATAGAATAGAAATCAAGAGGTTACTATCGAGCAGAAGTAAAATGAAGCGATACATCATACCAATTCTAGTAACATTGGTGTTGGTTTCAGGTTTTGCTAGTTGCTCAAACACTGAAAACCAAAGCAGTAGCAGCAAAGAGTTCAGAAGTGCGACTGAGACGGTTGAGGTGTGGCTGAAAGAAATAAGAGGAGACTACAGGGACGATAGCGAGTATCTTGGCATCTGGAGAGTGCAACGTCCAGACAAGCGGAATGAGGATTTCTTTTACTCCATGAGGGCTTCAATCCAGACACAGTATGGTCAAAAGTTCAAAATAGGTAGGGTATGGGTAGAGAAAGAACTTAGTCCCTATGTCAAGCTAGTCGCCTACGAACTTAGTGGGAACGATAAACAAGGGACTCACGGACTTTGGGTTTATACTGAAAACGGAGTCATGTGGGCAATCTATGGAACATCTGACGAGCCACCGCCTTCAACTAGCCTACCTTGACGACAAATAACTTTGCTCGATGATTCCTATTGTAGCCTTTTTGCACAATAATGCACTTCACTCGTATCTAAAATATGCTGACTTTGTATTGGGCTAGAATTGCCCTTCTGTCTGGGGCTACAGATATTGATGGGGAATGGTTAAATACCAATCTCAATGCTGATGGGGAAACTAGGGCTCACTCCACATTCTTGACAAGAGTTCCTAATTGAGATTAGAGTTGCTCTACCATACTTCAGGATCGGGCGCATCGAGAGCATCCGCACGACCGACGAGACCTATACCATCCCGCCCGACTTTGACGCCAACAAGTACTTCGGCCCGGCCTGGGGTGTTTCGGTGGAGGGTGAGGTGAAAACTGTCCGGCTCTGGTTTGACCATGGGGTAGCCAGATTGGTGGAAGAGACAGTATGGCACTCATCGCAGGTGCTGAAAAGGCAAAAAGACGGCTCGCTGATAATGACCCTGCAGATCATGGATACCATCGAGCTTTTTCGCTGGATACTGTGGTGGGGGGAAGATGTGGAGGTGTTGGAGCCATCGGAAATCCGCAAAGCGGTAATGGAGACGGCGGAAGCCGTGAGGGAGGTGTATATGAAGAAAAGAAGGAAGTAGCCAGATTTTGTGAAAGTGGGTGTCAAAGGGGTAGAGGCATTTAATACCAGAAGGAGGCAATATATGAGCTGTGTAATGAATGGTAAGGAACTTGGTGAATGGGGATATATTAAAGCAGAGTTCGATGGACCAAAGACGCTTTGTGATGAAGCTCGTTTGCTAAAAGATGCAGTCTTCGAATATGCGAGATTTAACTACGATTTTCATCCTTATTCTAATGAACCCGACTTCCCATTCGGCTGGGGAGAACTACAAAATCAGGGGATATTGTTCCACTCTTTTTATCATGCGTTAAAAAAGGGGAATTATAAGGAGCTAATTCTTCCAGAATATCCGTACACGTTGAATAAGTATCAATACAAGCGCAGAAAACCACCCGAGAATCGCAGGATTGACCTATGGATATCTCTGAGAAAAGGAGAGGAGGAAAAAGAGACTGTCCTGCTTATTGAATACAAGCATATATGGATGAGTGTAAGGAAAAAATACATATACCAAGATTGGAGCAGTAAACAGGATAAACCTCTCAAAGGAGTAAATAATAATTCATGGAAAAAGGATTGGGAAAAGTTAGAAGATGCTACTAAGCGGCAATACCAAAATAATTTTATTGATAATGAGATGAAGATAAGCGATATAGTAAAAATAACATTTATGACTCTTATTATTCATAATGAGTCAGAAAAAGAAGAAAAGATAGAACCAGTAAACAAAAAAGATTTCGCTTCCCATATAAAAGACATTAAATTAGATCCGGAGCAGAATTGGAGAGCCTATTGGTGGTTACCTAAAAACTTACAGAAAGACCCAGGTAGATGGGATGATAACGATGGTAATAAACACTGGGTTTATTATCGAGGACTCTATTTTTTAGCTACATTGGATTTAATCTCAAAGTAAGGCTCATTAAAGCCATATAGCTGTATTAACAATCAGGAATTTTGACACAGGGCTGTCACTAAGAGTTCGTAGAATATAGAGCAATGTTGAATGCCTATCTTGATATTGAGACCACCGGCTTATCTAGCTTATGCGATGATATAACAGTTATCGGCATCTACCTGGTTAACAGTGCCGATAGCAGGCTGGTTCAACTGGTTGGCGAGAAGGTAACCGGGGATAATCTTCTCGAAGCTCTTAATGGCGTGGATACGATCTACACCTATAACGGCAGCCGCTTTGACCTCCCCTTCATACGTACTTCTCTAGAGGTAAACTTAACTGAATATTGTTACCACCATGACCTGATGTACGATTGCTGGAGAAACAATCTTTATGGCGGTTTCAAGTCAGTAGAGGCCCAGCTGGGCATTACCCGGCAGTTAAAAGGCATCGGCGGGCTGGAAGCAATATGGCTGTGGTGGAGATATCAGAATAGCGATGACCGGAATGCCCTGGCTACTCTACTGAAGTATAACGAAGAGGATGTGGTAAATTTGAAGGCGTTGAGGGAGAGGCTTCTCCCCAAGATAGTGTCCCTCAACCCGGAGGGGCTATAGATGCACCGGGAGGCATTGATAAAATGACGTCAACACTGCTATCAAAAACTAAGTACTTAAATGGCCTGCAGTGCCCCAAGTATTTGTGGATATTATTTCACGAGCCGGAGAAAATCCCCGAAGTCGACGCCGTCACCCAGTACCGCTTTGACCAGGGGCATCTGGTTGGTGAGCTGGCCAAGAAACTGTTCCCCGGTGGCATTGATATTCCCGATGAGAACTTCGCCGCTAATCTGAGGCAGACCCGGGAGCTATTGAAGGGGCGTGTTCCACTGTTTGAGGCCGGAATCGGGACCGGTAAAATCTATGCCCGGGCTGACATCCTGAACTCTGCCGGCAAAGACGAATGGGACATCATCGAGGTAAAAAGTTCCACCAGCGTTAAAGACATAAACATTGAAGACGTCTCCTTCCAGAAATTCTGCTATGAGCAGTATGGTCTCAGGATAAGGAAGTGCTTCCTTGCCTGTATCAACAACGAATATGTTAAGGACGGCGATATAGACCCCGAGCAGCTTTTCCATACAGAGGATATTTCTGACCGGGTAGCGGAGGTAAGCCCGGGAATACAGGAACGGATAGACAGCATGCTCGGTA
>JAUXIH010000156.1 GCA_030621105.1 Dehalococcoidia bacterium
CTCCGGAAGTCTGTCTCCTGAGTAATTCATTTTGTCTCTATATGGATTCCAGTGACTGACGTCAACTATTTTTTCCCATCGACGACAATTAGAATTCCCGTTACACCACCGGGGGCAGTGAAACGGAGTGGAGCGTAGCGGAACGGAGTTTCACTGCCCCCGCGCCGATCGTCTGCCCTCTATCTTTGCCCCTCACCATTAGTTACATGTCACCTCCTTCTCTTTGGCATTATGCTTTTTCCTGCTCTTGGCCTCTGCCATTCGATAGCTGGGTATGTTCAACTCCAAAATAACACTGTGGTGCACAAGCCTGTCCACCGCTGCTGCTGTTACCATCGGATCCTTGAAAATTTGCTCCCATTTAGAGAACGGAAGATTGCTGCTCAGCATGACACTCCCTCGCTCATATCGCTCTGCCAATAATGTAAAAAGCACTGCCATCTCTGACCTGTCTTGCTGAACATAACCAATATCATCGATTATCAAGGCATCATATCTGGATAACTTCTTTATCTGCCTGGGAAGTTGGAACTCCTGCTTGGCCCTAAGTAACTCTTGTACCAAAAGACTGCATGTCGAAAAATATGCCCTCTTGCCATTCCTAATCAGTTCCTGACCTATTGCACATAACAAATGTGTCTTGCCGCTTCCAGGATTTCCAAACACCAAAACATTCTCATTGTAATCCAAAAATCTTCCATCCAGCAATGTCTTTACCTGATGCGAAACCTTGCCCGGTAAACGCTTCAAATCAAAACTGTCTATGTTTTTGTCCAGTGGTATCTTCGACTCTCCCAAGTTCCTGTCTATACGCTTTGCCCGCCTGCTTGTGCATTCTCGCTCTGCAAGTATCAGTAAATACTCCTCATAACTCAACGACTCCTGTAGTGCCTCCATTCCTATGTCTGCGTAACATTCTCGCATTACCCTAAGACGCAGCTCCTTTAAATGACCGCTCAGTGTGCTGTTAATGTCTTGTGTGTTATCCATTATTAGCCACCTCCATCATATTCTCAAGCAAAAGATCATATGTGGCCAAATCCGGCTCCGAGACCGCTATATCCTTGAAAAAACATATACCTCCCCTTGAACAAATTCTCTCTTTTATAACTGCCACGCTTATCTCTTCTGCTTTGCTGAATGACTCCTTCAATGCAGCTTCTACTCCAGCCTCACTCTCCTTTGCTGACAGGTGCAATAGCTTTAAATATTCTTTAGCCGCCATTTCCTGGCTGTGCTTTTCCCTAAGATAGTCATAGGCCATCCTGAAGTAACTACTTGGAAACAAATCCTCCCGATACCGATAATCCTCAAAGGCCCCGGGTTTCCTTATCAACCAATCGATAATATGCCGATACTGAATCTTGTGCTTCTTCTCTCCTCGAAGCCTGGGCAGAGTATCCACCTTTCTCTGCGAATACCAAATCTCTACCTTCTCTGCATAAACCCGCGCCTGTACCCATTCACCTATCAAACGGCTGTGCACTGAATATGTGTTATGCTGAATCTGAACTGTGCTGCCAGGCCCTACTCTAACCTTTTCTCGTTTGCAATCATCCAGCCTTCTTGATGGAAGCCTCCTAAGCACTTTCATCTCTTCTGCCAATCGTTCTTGCCGACCAGCGTTTAACTGATCAAATAGCTTCCGCAAGAATACCTCATACTCCTGCCGACTCGCAAATTCCCTGCTGCCCCTCAATAACAGTGATTGCTCTAATGCCCGCTTAAAACGATGATGACGCTGCTCTATATCTCCATTCTCATGAGCCTCCCCTGCCTGAATCTTCTCACCTTTCAACCCATAGTGGCTTAGCATATCTCGATGCCTCTTCGTAAACTCTTCCGGATTACACTCCTTATGCACTGCCGCAGACAACCGATCTGTCCTATGCCTTACAGGCACTCCACCAAGCTCCCACAGTGCATTCTGCAACCCTTCACTCAAACTCTCATAACTCTCTGAAAAACTGATCGTCCCCGTCTCCCAGTTCGAATACGTCAACACAAAATGATATAGTAAATGGCCAAACTTCTCCCTGTTAATCGTAATATTCAGCTTCGACATATCTGTGAAATCTGAAGAACACAGCTTCCCAGGATAATGCTTCTGGGGGAAATATACTTCTTTGGCCAGCCCCTCTGTAGCACGCCATACTTTTATCCGCCTCTGTAATGTCCTCAATTGCCCATCTGCGAAATCCCCCGGCTTCTCTCGCTGCAATGCATCGAATAATGTCTTTGCCTCCAGTCCAGGGATTGCTTCCAGCTTGTCTTTAATCCCCTCCCATTCCTCTTCAAATGGATCCTGCCTTGTACGCCAATTGTGCTCCGCTCTGCACTGACTCGGTAGCTCCCCATGTTTTAAATACCTACGAGCTGTCTTCTCATCCATCCCGGCCTTCGCTGCCACTGCCACTTTTGTTTTCTCTGTATGTATGAGCATTCTTAACCTCCTCACCTGCTGATCTGTTACCATCCAAGCCTCCTTTCGCTTTCTCTTATTTAGCTCGGATGATTCTATCCCGACTCCTTAAAAAACGGGAATTCTAATTGTCGTCAGGTGGGAATTCTAATTGTCGCTCATCACCCAGTAGCACTACCGCTACACCCTTCGCCACTACCTGGCTGGGTCTGGGACTTGCATAACATATCGT
>JAUXIH010000064.1 GCA_030621105.1 Dehalococcoidia bacterium
TATATAATTATCCCGTCACCTCACCAGATGTACCATAATATCTCGCCACCGCAGTGCTGCTGCCACGCCTCATGGCCTGTCATAATTCCCCTGGAGGTAGATACTATAGCGATTCCCAAACCCCCATACACGCGGGGTATCTCATTCCTCCCCGCATAGACCCTGAGGCTGGGCTTGCTCACCCTCTCCAGTCCCAGCATTCCCGGCTGCCCATCAATATACTTGAGCTTAACCTTTATCATGGACTGCACCCCATCCTTGAACACGCTATAATCCCCGATGAAGCCCTTTCGTTTGAGTACATTCAGGACATCTCGTTTCGTCCGCGAGTCAGGTACCAGTACTTCATCATGCCGTACCATGATGGCATTGCGAATCCGGGTTAACATATCAGCTATAGGATCAGTAATTGCCATGATTACCAGCTCGACTTCCTTACTCCAGGAATTTGGCCTGCCACCGCGAGCTCACGAAAACATATACGACACAGGCCAAACTTACGCATGTAAGCTCGGGACCGCCCGCATAACTGACAGCGATTGTGCTGCTGCACTTTATACTTCGGCGTCCTCTTTGATTTTACTATTCTGGATACTTTGGCCATATCTCAACTCCAACTAAAAGGCATGCCCATAAACTCCAGCAAGCCCCTAGCCTCCTCATCCTTTCTGGCAGTAGTCACTATGGTTATCTGCAATCCCCGGATCTTATCCACGTTATCATAATCGATCTCGGGAAATATTATCTGCTCGCGTATTCCCAGGTTGTAATTCCCGTGGCCATCAAAGCCTCTGGGCACTCCCTGAAAGTCCCGGAATCGAGGGAGAATTACAGAAACTAGCTTATCAAAAAAATCATACATGCGTCTACCTCGCAGCGTCACCATCAAACCTATGGGCATGCCAGTCCTAATCTTAAACGCAGCAATGGGTCTCTTGGCCCGGGTAACCACAGGATGCTGTCCTGTTATCGTGGTCAGGTCTCGTTCAGCCGACTCCAGAGCCTTGGGATTCTGCACTGTCTCCCCCATGCCAATACCCAACACAATCTTCTCCAACCGCGGCAATTGCATGACATTGGCATACCCAAATTTCTCCTGCAGTCGAGGTACAACCTCATTTATGTATTTTTCTCTCAATCGATGTTCCATAACTAAACCTGACTAATCAATCGCCTCACCACATCTATGGCAAATGCGAACCCTTGTGCCATCATCGAGAACCCGCATGGTGACCCGTGTAGCCTTGCCACACTTATTACACACCAACATCACATTGGACAAGGACAACGGAGCCTCAAGTTCAATGATGCCTGCCTGCTGAGCCTTCCCCTGAGTCTTAGAATGGCGCTTGGTCATGTTAAGCCCCTCCACCACCACTCGACTCTGCCGAGGAAAAACCCGCCGAACCTTGCCCTTCGTTCCTTTATCCTTGCCCGCAATTATGGTTACGGTATCATCCTTCCTGATATTCATATCACAACACCTCTGGAGCCAAGGAGATTATCTTAGTAAAATTCTTCTCCCTGAGTTCCCGAGCAACTGGACCAAAGATACGGGTCCCCCGGGGATTACCCTTGTCATCCAGAATCACCGCGGCATTATCATCAAACCTGATATAGGACCCATCCCAGCGCCGATACTTCGTGGCCACGCGTACAATAACTGCTCGGAGCACCTCCCCTTTCTTGACCATGCCACGCGGTATAGCCCTCTTTACCGTAACGACCACCACGTCGCCAACTCGAGCGTATCTCCTCCTTGTGCCACCAAGCACATTGATACACATTACCTGCCTGGCACCAGTGTTATCCGCTATCCTGAGCCTGGTATAAGATTGAATCACCCTATGTCTCCTTGACCTCGGCCAGCGGTGTCTTCTCTATTCTCTCCACGATTCGCCATCTCTTTTCCCGAGATAAGGGGCGAGCCTCCACCATCTTCACCCTGTCCCCCACATGACACTTATTGTCGGCATCATGAGCCTTATACCTCTTCACCTTTCTAATCATCTTCTTATAAAGAGGGTGCCGACCAAATGTTTCCACCGCGACAACTACTGTCTTGTCCATTTTATCGCTCACTACCTGTCCTTCACGAATCTTCCTTCGTATATAACTCATCTTATTCCCAGCTCCCTCTCCCTAATAACGGTCTCCATTCTGGCTATCTTGCCTTTTCTGACCTCAGGAATTTCGCGATGATTGGCCAACTGACGGGTTGCCATCCGGAAACGAAGGTTAAATAATTCTTCCCTGGCATCCGATAGTTGCTTTAATAGCTCGGCATCACTTAAAATACGAATCTCTTCAATCTTCATACTATTGTACTCCCTCTCCCCGAGCAAAGCTGGCAGTAATAGGAAGCTTGTGCGTAGCCAGACGCAGGGCTTCTCTGGCATCATTTTCCTTAATGCCTCCCAGCTCAAACATGATTCTACCTCTCCTCACCACAGCAACCCAGTGATCCGGGGCCCCTTTGCCACTACCCATTCTGGTCTCCGCGGGCTTTTTCGTCACCGGCTTGTCGGGAAAGACACGCACCCACAACTTGCCCCCACGACGCACATATCTGACCAGAACACGACGAGTCGCTTCAATCTGTCTCGCTGTTATCCAGGACGTTTCTTCCGCTCGCAGGCCAAAATCACCAAAGGCAACAGTATTGCCTGCATGCGCATCCCCTTTCATCCGTCCCCGATGAACTTTCCTGTGCTTAACTCTTTTCGGTTGTAACACCTTCCCCCCTCACTTCGGGAAGAATATCTCCCTTATACACCCACACTTTAATCCCAATGCGCCCCATGACAGTATGGGCTTCGGTAAATCCGTAATTAATATCTGCTCGCAAGGTATGCAAGGGCATCCGCCCACGATGCTGCATCTCAGTGCGGGCAATCTCCAGTCCCCCCAACCGCCCCGAGCATCTTACCTTGATTCCTTTGGCCCCCGCCTGTAGCGTGCGGGAAACAGACTGCTTTACCACCCGGCGAAACGGTACCCTGTTCTCAATCCGCTGAGCTATATTCTGAGCCACAAGGAGCGCCTCGAGCTCCGGGCGAGGGACTTCCTTCACCGTCAGCTTAATCCTCCCTCCCACAAGATGCTCCAACTGCCCCCTCAATGCCTCCACTGCTTGCCCCCGGCGGCCAATCAATATACCCGGACGGGCAGCGTACAGGGTCAAGGCAATCTCCTCACCAGGACGTTCAATCTCCACGCGGGAGACACCAGCCCCAGAACAGCTCTTCCCTATAGCACGACGCAGCTTGATATCCTGCTGTAAAAACTGGGCATACCGCTTCTCGGCATACCACTTGGCCTGCCAATCCTGAGTGACCCCTAATCTGAATGCATAAGGATGAACTTTCTGCCCCAATTTACTGCTCCTCTGAAACAAAAACCGTGATATGGCTGGACCTCTTCAGGATAGGGCTGATATGCCCCCGGGACTTGGGCCGAAATCTCTTTAGCGTGCGCCCCTGGTCAGCAAATATCTCCGTAATCCTGAGATCCGCCGGTGACAGCTGGAAGGTATTCTCCGCATTGGCCGCCGCTGACTTGACAACCTTGGCCACTGCCTTAGCTCCTGGCGTAGGCACAAACTTGAGCATGGTCAGCGCTTCATCAACCTTCCTGCCTCTAACCATGTTTACCACCAGCCGCACTTTCCGTGGTGGAATGCCAACATCTTTCGCCAATGCTTTCACTTTCACCGAATTTTATCTCCTCGCCACACTGATCTTAGCCTTAGTAATATGCCCGCGGAAGGTCCTGGTAGGAGCAAACTCGGCCAGCTTATGCCCCACCATTCCTTCAGTAATAAATATCGGCACATGTTTTCTACCATTATGTACCGCAATGGTTAGTCCTATCATCTGAGGGAAAATGGTAGATGCCCGTGACCAGGTCTTGATCACTGCCTTTTCACCTGAAAGGTTAAGTGCCTCGACCCTTTTAAGCAATTTAGCATCACAATAAGGCCCCTTCTTTAACGATCGTGACATATTTTACTTCCTTCGCGCGATAATTAACCTGTTCAATGGCTTGCGGCGGCGGCGAGTCTTAGGCCCCAGCGCTGGCTTACCCCACGGCGTTTTAGGTGGCATTCCCAGCGGAGATCTTCCCTCACCACCCCCATGGGGGTGGTCACGCGGGCTCATGGCGGAGCCCCTAACTACTGGTCGCCAGCCCAACCACCTCCTGCGGCCAGCTTTGCCATACACAGTATTTTTATGGTTCACATTGCCTAATTGCCCCACCGTAGCCCAGCACCGGTTATGAAATCGGCGCAGTTCGCCCGAAGGCAGGCGAAGCGAGACATATTTACCTTCCGTCCCCAGTATCTGCGCCGCGCCTCCTGCGCTATGAACAACCCGCCCCCCTTTACCAGGCTCAAACTCAATATTATGTACTAAGGTTCCCACAGGGATAGAGCCCAGCGGAAGGGCACATCCCGGCTTGATATCAGCCTCCTCGCCTGACTGCACTATACTTCCCGTCGCAAGGTTTATCGGGGCCAGGATATATCGCTTCTCTCCATCAATATAGTGAACTAAAGCGATACGAACCGAGCGGTTGGGGTCATACTCAATACTGGCGATGCGGCCAGGAACCCCCAGCTTATTGCGCCTGAAGTCAATGAGCCGTAGCTTGCGCTTGGCCCCACCTCCACGATGGCGAACCGTGATTACTCCCCGGTTATTTCGCCCCGCCTTCTTGGGCAACGCCGCCAGCAGAGACTTCTCAGGAGCAGCCTTGCTAATCTCCTCCGAGGTTCCATCTACCATTCCTCTCCTCCCAGGAGAAGTTGGTTTATAAATCTTTATTCCCATCGTCTGAGCGCACCTTCTGCGCTATGGATTATTCCTCTGCCACCGAGTCCGCTTAAGCAACTTCTTGTGGTGGTGCTTTGATATTTTTTTCTTTCTCCACTTAAGAACTGAGCCCAAGTTAAACCCCCTCAAATAAATTAATTTTCTGCCCCGGTTTCAGGCTGACTATGGCCTTCTTCCACCGGCTGCCCGTGATCTGCCCACGGCCAACTCTCCTGGTCTTCCCAGGAAGTGTAATCACATTAACCTTTACCACATTTACCTTAAACATCTGCTCCACCACTTGCTTAATCTGAGGCTTGGTAGCCTTACGGCCGACCTCAAAGACATACCTGGAATCCTCCTGAAGCTCGGTGGCCTTCTCCGTGATTAACGGGCGCCGCAAGATTTCATAAAGCTGCATCTGCATAAGCCTAGTTGTCTCCTTCTCCCCAGATTCGCTCTATGCTCTGCACTGCAGACACGGTAAGCAACAATATTTTGTAACCTGTCAAGTCTAAGATATTGATTGTCGGCGCAGGGATAACCTTAACGCCGACTAAGTTGCCAACTGATCTGGCCACGCCTGGTTCTACCACACCAGTAATGACCAGGACTCTGGAGTCTACGCCAAGGGCAGACAATATGTCAACCATCCCTTTGGTCCTGGGCTGAGGAAAATCAAAGTCCTCAAACACCTTCATTTCCCCGTCTTTTAGCTTGGCTGACAGGACACATTTCAGCGCCAAGCGCCGCATCTTCCGGGGCATCGCCTGGTGGTATGAGCGCGGCTTAGGCCCAAACGCCACCCCTCCCCCTCGCAACAGGGGGGACTTGATGTCACCCCTGCGAGCCCTGCCCGTATGCTTCTGGGCAAAAAGCTTTCTGGTACTCCCTCTAACCTCTCCCCGGGTCTTGGTAGACGCAGTCCCCTGGCGTTCATTTGCCCTCTGTCTCACCACTGCCTGATGAACCACAGCCTCGTTGAACGGCAGGCCGAAGATGTCCTCCCGCAGTTCTATCTTCTCGACAGCGTCTCCCTCTCTATTATAAACCGGAACCTGCATTTTCTTATACTCTCTTAATAGTCAATAATGCACCCCTGCCTCCAGGGACAGCCCCTTTAAGTAACAATAAATTACGTTCAGAGTTAGCATCCACGACCTTCAGGCAGCGTACCGTTGTCCTGGCAGCCCCCATATGCCCTGCCATGCGCATCCCCTTAAACACCCTGCTGGGATAGGTGCCAGACCCGATGGAGCCGGGAGCACGATGCCTGTCAGATTGACCATGTGTCTTCGGCCCCCCCGCAAAGTGATGGCGTTTAACCACACCAGCAAAACCTTTGCCTTTGGACACACCACACACATCAACACTATCCCCCACCTTGAGAAAACTGACATCCACCCTGTCCCCTCGAGATATCTCAGCAACATCTCCCACAGGGAACTCACGGAGATAACGAAAGTCCCCGATACCCTTAAGATGGCCCT
>JAUXIH010000023.1 GCA_030621105.1 Dehalococcoidia bacterium
AACCATAGCCCATATGCTAAATCAAACCTTACCAACTAATGACTTGGAAGGGAAAGTGGATAGGTCCCTCACGGTTTCCGGTGAGGACACAGCAATTGGTTGCAAGTATTTAGTTCACCCAGCATAACACCCAAACATTTAAAAGGAGGAAGTATGAACTCATTAATCAAGGTAGAAATTAACAAAGTAACCAAAGAAACCAAAGGGCTTGAACTGTTCCAGCAAACATGCCTGAAAACCAAAACCAACTTGGAGGTTAAGTTCACAAAGAAGGATATTGGCTTTCAGGAACTGGTAGCCAGTGATATTGAACTGCTCGGTCTGGAGGGAGAAAAGGTCGCTTCTTTTTTAATTACGATAGAAGGGGCAAGTGCTCTGGGGCGCTTCATTAACCGGTCCATTATTGCCTCCAGTAAGCTCGGTTTTAAAGTCAACGAACTGGACTGGGAGGCCACCGCTGGTGTTGTAGAGATAGAGGGAGACATGACCACTATGGACTTGCCCTATCTGGTTGAAACTCTTCTCCGGTTAATACAGAGGGCAACAAAGGCCATATCCCATACCCATCACCCACTCACCCTGTTTGACCTGAAGCAGTCTATTGGTCTCATCTATGACCTGAAACAAGAGACAGAAGGAGCACAGGACCTGTCCGGATGGTTTGACGTGAGAGAGCTTACTATACTGGAGGAAACCAAAGAAGCAAAGGCAGAGGCAAAGGAGAGGGCAAAGGCAGTAACGAAACAGAAGGCCAAGGAAAAAAGAAGGGAGAAGGATCCCAAATCCGGACCCTATAAGGCCAAGGCCAAGGCCAAGGAAAAAAACCCTCCCAAGTCGGCAAAGAAGTCGACAGGGATAGAGGAAATCAGATCCCCAGGGTTGAAAAAAGGGAAGAAACCAGCAAAACTCAATCTGGGTTAACCTCTGCCCAAATTTACTGTGACAGCTTCGCATGCTCTATGCCAGTCCGGACATGCGAGGCATCACAGCAGCTTGCCAAGGAAGCAATACGGTTGATACTGGAGGATGAACAGTCCATTTTCCTCTTGGACGACATCAGTATCAATCGTATGATAGTGTGTGGTAAGTGTCCTCATTCCACTGTGGACCCCAAGAGGGCAAAAGAGGCGTTTCGTTCCTCCATCTCCACCTTGGCAGAGAAGATAGACCACTATGATGAATGGGGTTTTAATCCTGAAATAACACAGGAGCATAAACTGGAAAGAGGACGTAACTACCGAAAGAGGAAAGTAGAGGAGATTAGGGAACAAAGTCAGGGACAAAAGACGAATAAGAGGATAGAGCAGCTAAGAAGGCAAATAGGAGGAAGTAAAGAATGAAGATACCAGCTAAAATCAAAAAGGAAATAGAGGCGGCCATCAAGCTGAAATCACAGGCCAAATCCCTAGAGCAGGAGGCGAAGATTCTAACTACTTCGGCCAAAGATACCCTGCTTCCAATAATGGCAGCCTATGAGCTTGATGTCTGCAGTCTGACAGGGGTGGGTGAAGTTTCCCTCCGGACCAACAAGGGAAGCTCCATTAATGCTACTAAATTGCGAGAGGCATTACTAATTCAAGGTCTTGATATTGAAGCAGTAGAGACAGTCATTGCCTCCTCTTCCAAATCATGGACCACGGAGTATATTGGGTTTAAAAAGGAGGCTTAATGGAATGGGTATGTGCTGGTTTTATTGTGCTGGCTGGGTGCTGTTATGACTCGGCTTGGTTTTTCCCCCTATGTGCTCTGGCATTGGGAGTGGCCTGTCTTGTGTGAGAAGGTGTAGCTCAGGGAAACACCGCAGGAAACAGGCGGCCAACAGTATTCATGTTGACCGCCTGATCTGTCTCTGGATTACGGAGAGGGTACGCTTTCCTGCTTCTTCGCTCCATCCTCTCGTTCTTTTCTCTGTCCTCTGGCCATACAGTAATCAAACGCTTCCTTTATAGAATAGGCAAGGTCCACCTCATCAGTAAGTTGTGGTTCAACCCAGTCCGGCATCCAAGCTGCCTGTTCTGCTTGCTTCACCGCCCGTGAACTAGTAGTCCGTTCTTTAGAGAGTGAGTCCAGCATAGACGGTTTGGAACCATCAAGTGTGGGACAGGGCAGTACTTCCCTCCTATCCAAGTCCAGTGCCATAAGGACTCGGCAACCTGCATTTGCCAAATGGTGTTCTGCATGCCTTCCCTCAAGATAGGCTATTATATGGGATATGGCATGGTTCAGGTGCTCCTCAACAGGTACTTCCTCCCAACCATTCCGATCTTTCCGTTCCCCTTTACGCATAACAGCCGCAACCTTGGCCAGTCCTCTAAGTGGAACTAGTGGGTAGGCAAAAGGGATGAACCCAATCTTGTGATTAAACTTGGGGTCTGTACGTCTGTCGTCTGTTCCGTCTAATATGTCCTCTCCCTCTTCATCTACTTCTCGGCCAATTACGTCCTCTTCTTTCATTGCTTCCTCCCATGTTGTTTAAGACAATCTCTACTGATACAACTTCCATTAGGATCAACTTGAATAACTCCACAACCTTCACAAACTACAATCTCAGCTAACCCTTTCCTATAGTCTCCTTTGCCAGTAACTCCAGCAAGATCACCATGGTCTCTGCCAAACAATTCTATCGAACATTGTCTACAGAATTCTGCCATATTACCTCCCCTCTCCAATTAGTCCAATTTCGATCATATCCTCATGGTCCGGCCCTGTTCCAATAAAATTCACTGGAACTTGTCTGGATAGTGACATTACGAAATCTACTACTGCTGAAGGAAGCTTATCCCAATCTTTCCCCCTATAGGCATTCCAGTCGATATAGTTGGCAAATTGAAGACAAAGGGATGTAGGTCTGCAGATTCGAAGGAACTGATAAAACCGAGCCCAGGAGAAGTTAAAAACCCGTCGAGGAAGTTTGGTTGTGGTAGTGATTTCCCCAAAGTCTTCATGATCACCTGGGTAGTTGCAACGACGAGCAACATCCTGCCACGAAATCTCCTCTGTGCCTGGATAGTCCCCACTACTGCCAGTTCGGTTGTTTACCCTGATTGGGAAAGGTCTGATTACCCCATAGACATTGCCAATAAGAGAAGGAGAAACTCCGGCCTCAGCCATAGCCATTGCAGGATTGATCATTTTGCTTGTGCAACGGATTGGGTCGATACCATGTTCAAGGTCCAAGTCGAATCCCTGAGTCGTTTCACAAAGAACTGTTCGGTCTTTGTCAAGTGCCTGATTGATGATAGGGGAAGTAGGGGCAATGTTAGGCCCTGTAACTTTAGAAAATTCCCCCCAATAATCAAGAGCAAACACGTGATTACCACCCCTTTTCATTTTTCCTGTTCTACATTCCCCAATCCCCTGCAGAGTAGAGCCAATATTGCTGAGATGTCCTTTGGCTTCTGTCTCAGTGTGAGATGGGGTAATTATAGATGCCCTTGGGTCCAACGTGATTCTGTTTGGGTCAATCCCTAAGTCCTTTATTTCCTTTTTAAGGATATAGGGATTAATCAGACTTGCTGGCCCCAACACGATAGGGCAGTCGCACATAACTGCCCCAATTGGTAGATGGTAACTTACTTTCTTCTCCCCCTCTGGTGTTATCACTGTATGTCCTGCATTGGGGGAACTGGTCATGACGAGTAGGTCCGGTTTGTACCTGTCGCAGAGCCAACCACTAAGTTTCCCTTTGCTTTCCGAGCCTGCCTGTCCTCCGATTATTATGTTAAACTTTCCTTGTTGCATCCTACCTCCTCTCTATTTCGTTCATTATTGTTATAATTGCCTTTTTCATCCTATAGTCCATTTCTCTTCCACCAGTTGCAAACCATCTTGGGTCTCTCCCTTCCAGCCTCTGTAGGATCCGTTTCTTTTCCCTATTCAGCCGTTGCCTTCCAACACGGAAAGGTCCATCCGGATTAGTATTATCCAGTTCACGTTCAATGATGTGTAATCGAAGTCGATCTTTCATGCTTCCCGCTTCCTCCTTTCAATTCGATTGTATCACTTCTTGTGCGCTGTGCGTAAGCGTCCTTCCCCCGCTTCGTCCGGCGTGATACAATCAGAGAATGAAGCAAGCCGAGTTCACACTGACAATCGGAGATCCTAAATCGGATGTGCCAAATGAGTTAAGAGTCAATATCTCCAGATTGGCCATCCAGACAGGGTATAGTATATCCCATCTTAGTAGAGTATTCACCCAACAAACGGTCCCATCCCTTAAGTGTCTTGGGGAACTGTCAATAGCGTTAAAGATGAACATAGGGGATTTGTACCGTCTGGTAACTAAAGGAGATGTTAATGTCGGAAAATGAAATGTCGGAAAATGAAATGTTAGGGAATAAACCGGATGCAGCGGAATTTATCATCCCTGCCTCGGACACCAAAGGACATTCAGCCCGCCACTGGTTCCGCTGCATCCCAGCTATGGCCCGTCAGGTGGAACAAATAATACAAAGTAAAAAATTTCCATACCGGACCAAAGGTGACCTCCTCCGTCATGCACTACATAGACATATGGGGTGGTTAGTTTCCATTGAACCTATGATCACCGTCTCCGGACAGGTGGATGCTATGCTGGAAATAATGCGGGATGAAGAAATGAGTAATGATTTTGCCCTTGTGTTCGAAAAGATGGGGGAGCGAATAGCCCAGCATATGTCTGCTAATTCGCAAAGAGAGGCAGCCCGTTTGGTCCTCACGATACAAGCCTGTATAAAGGAGATGCCGGAGGGGTTCTGGAAGAGCCGGTATGAGGAACAGATAAAGGAGAGATATGGAGGGTTGATTAAAGGAACAGACAAGTGTAAACTGGGGGAAATGGAATAACCAGAGGATCGGAGGACCAGCATGGACCAACTACCACCACCAACAATTTTTGGTCTCCCCAAGAAGTTTAGTGAATGGAGACCATGGCAATCAGAAGCCGTAGAATCCCAAACGGAAACTAAACCCCGCTTTCTTTTGCAGGTTTGCCCTACTGGGTTTGGCAAGTCTGTAGTTTACCTTACTGCATCTCAACTAATCTCTGGGCGGACCATCATCCTCACCTCCACCAAGGGACTTCAGTCCCAATTAATATCCGATTTTGGTTCAGTAAAGGGGGTAGTGGATATCCGAGGAAGACAAAACTACCCCTGCCGTCTCAATACCAAGCTTAACTGCGATTCTGGTCTCTGCGCTTTCGGAATGAAATGTTCTTTTAGGGAAGAGGGGGGATGCTTCTATTTTGACCAACTCCATAAGGCGAAACATGCCAAGGTTGTAATTACTAATTATGCCTACTGGATGTCGCAGAATGAATATTCTGACGGTTTAGGGAAGTTCGATTTGTTGGTGTTGGACGAAGCTCACTCCTCTCCTGATCATTTGATTGACCATATTGGTGTCTCCTTTAGTAAAAAGGACCGGACGAATCGGATGCTGGACCTAAACGATTCGCTCCCAAACGATCATGCTACGTGGCAGCATTGGGCCTCTAATAAACTGTTGGACGCCAAGATGGAAGCGGAGTCGGCAAAGCTTAGCCGCAGGGAAAAATTGTATATACAATTGAAGAGGTTAGTGGAGAAACTAACTCGATTAACAGCTATTGACCGGTCTTGGGTATGGGAGGACAATCCCTATTCAGTGACCTTAAGTCCAACTTGGCCTGCCCCATTTGCCGAGACTATTTTGTTTCTGGGGATTCCTAAGGTGGTACTGACCTCTGCCACTGTGGTCCCCAAAACCGCAACACTTCTTGGGGTTCCCTCAAAGGAGATGAAAGTAGAGGAGTATCCACATAGTTTTCCAGTCCAAAACCGTCCATTAATTCACCTACCTACAGTAAGAATGAATTACCGGAATGGGGAAATGGAACACCGACTCTGGGTAAACAAGGTAGATCAAATAATAAGAGACCGATTGGGGACTAAGGGCATCATACATACCATATCATACGCAAGGAGGAATATGATACTGGAGCGGTCACGGTATAGTGAACATATGCTTACCCATGAAAGAAAAAATACGGAGTCGATAGTACGGACATTTAAGAGATCTGAAGCCCCATGTATTCTTGTTTCCCCAAGTATGGCCACCGGTTGGGATTTTCCAGATGAGGAATGCCGCTGGCAGATTATTGTGAAATTGCCCTACCCAGATTTGCGGGGGGAAATAATGAAAGCTCGGTCTCGAAATGACAAGGAATATGTGAATTACTTAGTTACACAACAATTAATACAAACAGTAGGAAGGGGGACACGCAATGTAGACGATTATTGCCAAACGTTTATAACTGATGATTGTATTGTCTATTTTATTAAACAGAACGAACACTTAATGGTGGAATGGTTTCGAGGGTCATATCGACAGAATGTTACCATTCCATCGCCAATAACAAAAGGAGAATATAATGAGTAAACAAGCAGCAGCAAGTTTAGACCCTAATGACTTTGTTGAGGGAGGAGGTCTCATTGATGATGTGGATGTTACCTTCAAGGAATGCGTCTTTGATATGTTCGATTACAATGGCAAGGTGGTCCCAGGCGTCCCATCATTGAAGATTGATATGGTGATGGAGGACGATGAAGAGGCAACACAGTACTACTCCATGGGGTCAGGAAATGATTGGATTCCATCAGAGGACGGAAGCCAGCTTATGGCAGTAGGGAAGGCCAGTAGCATTCGGATGACCACCAATGGAGGTATCTTCCTGAAATCACTGATTGATGCCGGTTTCCCCGTGGACAAACTGGGAGATGACATTACGGTTCTGGACGGACTCCAAGCCCATGTAATTCGTGTTCCGGCCCCTAAACGTCCTGGGCTGAAGAAACAGGACAGGGATGATGGGAAGAAATTTGAGGAGACTATTTTGATTGTGGGTGAAATCATTACTTTGCCCTGGGAGAAGAGCAAACCGAAAGGTGCTCCGACTAAGAAAGCTGCCCCTAAAGGGAAGGCAGTACCTAAGGGATCAGCGAAGTCAAAAGGGAAGGCAAAACCGGAACCAGAGGGAGACGTGAATGATGCTGCGGTTGTGGCAGTCCTGTCAATTCTGGAATCTGAGGGGACGATTACCAAGAAGGAACTGCCGAGTAAGATTTTCCAGACCGAGAAGGAGAATCCGGATCGGAATGCCATTGTTAAAGCAGTATTTGATGATGCTTTCCTTGCGGCTGGTCCTTGGGATTATGAGGATGGGACGCTGGTAGCGCAGTAACTATTTGGGGTAGGGTAATCCCCTACCCCAAATCAACAATCGGGGACCAGTTAGGGGAATAGAAGTGGAAATTACAATTGAAGACGTGAAATGGCCGAATGTTATATGGGATGACGAGGGAGAACGGGAAGATGGACTCCATCTGGGACAAGTAATTAAGTCCCTTATGGAGTCCTCCGGTCTTGGGTATAAGGGTAAAGGATTCACCGATATGGAAGTAACGGCAGAAATCGGCCTCCTATGGGAACGGGTTCTCAGCAAAGTAATGGCCGAAAAGTACGCCATGCGTCCCCCACAGGTTCAGGTTGATGGAATCTGGATGTCCCTTGATGGAATTGGTCCAGACCCTCTGGGTGAAGTTCCCCTCGTCGTTGAAGAGTACAAGGCCGCATGGAAATCGACACGGCAATCCCCAGTGGACAACTTTTACTACATGTGTCAGGTGAAATCGTACTGTCTGGCCTTGGGGACTAATGTGGCAGTAATGCGAATATTTCACGTTATGGGAGACTATAGAGGGTCAGGACCGATCTACCGTGTTGCCCGCTTAACGTTCACCGATTGGGAACTGGAACAGAACTGGAAAATGATATTGCGGGAAAAAGAAAGGATGGGACTGTAATGGGAACACCAGAAGATATACCAGAAGACAGATGCCCCTCATATCCTTGTGACTGTGGAGGAAATATAATTCAAAACATGGAAACAGGGGATTGGGAATGTGACCAATGCGAATTCAGTATAAAAGATTCCAAATTGGAGGAATAATGAATAATAAAATGAAAAAGCAAGGGTTTATAAGTGCAAAGGACAGGGAAGCCCAACCACGAATTATTCTTTCCATTGAAGGCCTTGAGAAACAAGGAAAAACACACTTTGCCCTTACTGCCCCAGGACCAATCGCCATGTTCAGTACGGACATTGGTGAGGAGGGTGTAGTGTCCAAATTCGATGGTAAGGACGTATGGATTATGTCCATTGACAGAGTAGATGATGATTCGGCAGAGCAGGCCCCTAAGGAATACGCTCGTTTCCATGAGGCTTATATCTCCATGCTTCGAGGAGATGATGTCCAGACCATTATTCTAGATACGGCAACAGAGATCTGGGAAATCCTACGGATGGCCCGCTTCGGTCGCCTAACTCAGGTTATGCCGTACCAATATGGTCCGGTAAATGCGGAGTACCGAGCCTTAATTCGTGAAGCTTACAATTACAATAAGAATCTTATCCTTATCCACAAAATGAAGCCCAAGTATGTCAATGACAAGAGGACTAGTGAGTATGAACGAGCAGGATTTGGGGATACAGGCTTCCTTGTTCAGGTAAATGCCCAAGTCTACCGATATTCCCCAGAGGATGGAGGGGAATTTGTGATCTACGTTAAGGACTGTAGGCAGGAACCTGATCTGGCTGGAGAGGAGTTTGCAGGACCTATGTGCACCTTTCCTTTTCTTGCTTCTATGGTTCTGCCCAATATAGATCCGGAACAGTGGGAGTAGGAGATAATGATGTCAAGTCCACTCATAACAGTTTATTTTGATAAGGTAGTAATTGATGAGGATTACTACAATGCTCTTTTACTCGATTTTGGTTCTGACGAGGGTAATGTATGGATTCCAAGATCCCTTATCCACCAGTTAGACGAGACCAAAGGTGAGATGGAAATTCCTGTTTGGTTTGCCGAGAAGGAGGGACTAATTTGAACTTGAATCCAGAGAAGACAATTAAGCTTTCTATGGGAGACGAACTCCGAGTCTATGAGCAGTCTATTGTGATCGGACCAGCAGTGATATTTTTTAATCGGAGGGTAAAACAGAAGGATGTGGAAGCAGTAATCACTATCTATACTACCGGAATGGCCGCAAGAAGTAGAATGCTTAATGAAATCTACAGTACTTTCATAGAAGCAATTGGTAATGTAAAAATAGGAGGGTATAGTGAAAAAGAAAATCAACAGTGGACAAAGGAGGAAGAAAATGGATAAGCCAGTAGTACCAACCCCAATAGTACAAATCAGAATAACCTTATTGTCCAATGGGGCACTAAACGTCAATGGTTTCCCAACGAAATTAGAGACTGCTCTTGCCATCATGCAGGATGCCACAGCCGCTATCGTTAAGCACTTTGTAGAAGGAGCAAAGGAGGGGAAATTGGGCGAAGATAACTCATTTGAACAGAGCAGGATCCTAACCCCAGACAACAAGTTACCAATATGATATTGGTCGATTCTAGAGTGGGAAGTGTAGAAATTGCCTCCCTTCTACAGAAGCCAGTAGTCTGCTCCCTTGAGTATGCCGATTTCGCTTTCTCCGGCAATGGTCCCTCCGGTCCAGTCAATGTGGGTGTGGAGCGTAAGACCCTGATGGACCTCCTTCAGTCCATGACCACTGGCAGACTGAGTGGACATCAGATTATTGGCCTTACTCAGCAGTACGATTGGGTTTACCTTTTGGTAGAGGGGATATGGCGTCCAGATAGGGATACTGGACTTCTCCAGCATATTAACCGTCGAGGAAAGTGGGCAGCCGTATCTCAAGGAAGCCGCCGGTTCATGGCACGGGACATCTACAACTTTATCAATACGTTGCAGGTAATGTGCGGTATTATTACAGTAACGACCAGTAATCGTTGGGAAACTGCAATGTGGCTTACGGCATGTCATGGCTGGTGGAACAAGGAGTGGGGGAGGCACCGATCGCATCTCCAGTTCCAGAAGCCAGTAGTACATGCCCAACTCCGGAAACCCAGTCTGGTTACCAAAATGGCGTCCCAGCTTACTGGAATTGGTTGGGATAAGGCAAGGAAGATAGGGGAATGGTTTGAAACCCTAGCGGAATTAGTAGGGGCAACGGAAGAGGAACTGACCGAGATTGAAGGGATCGGTCCTAAATTAGCTGAACGAATTGTGGAGGAAATAAATGGATAACGCAGCACTTCAAGCCCTAATAGACGAACTGGATGAATTGTCCACTTGGCTATGGATGGGTGGTAAAAGGAAAAAGGATATAGCGACAAAGAAAAAGGATATAGCGACAAAGATAGATATTATAATAAACCGACATAGACCAAGGGATTTTATAGGAGATTAGGAATGGAAATAATAGAACGAAAAATAGTGTACATTGCCGGACCCTATCGTGCCCCAACCGTTAACGGTATCCACAACAATATTGCTGAAGCAAGAAAGCGAATGGAGTGGGCATGGCTTAACGGTTGGATCCCCCTCTGCCCACATACCAATTCCGCTTTCACTGATGGTCTCGTCTCGGATGTTGTAATTCTTGCTGGTTGCCTTAAGCTTCTCTCGGTTTGTGATGCCATTCTTCTAATCCGAGGTTGGGGAAATTCAGTTGGGACAGTTAGGGAAAGGAACTTAGCAGTTCAACTCGGACTGGAAGTAATTATCGATCCGCTCTAATCCCCAAAACCCAAAACCCAAAACCCAACACACAGCGCACAGCGCACGAGGACAACAATGCACTCGAAAATCAACACCCAGAAAAAAAAGAGACGGCAGTGCCAACTATGTCCTGCCCTCACTGCCTCTCGCAAGCAAATCGTCGAGGGGGAGGTTCACTTTAGTCCCCCGACAGACTGCCCACAGGTAATGGCAATAGCCGAGGCTCCTGGAGTGGAGGAAGACCGGACAGGACACCCTCTCGTTGGGGTCAGTGGGCAAGAAGCAAGGCACCATCTCGATCTTAATGGAATATCCCGATTGGGTGTTTACCTTGACAATATAGTTCGCTGCCATCCGGAAAATAATAGGGACCCATCTGCTGAGGAAATCCGGCTTTGCTCCGAGACCCATTTAATTCCTAAGATTTTGGAGCTTCAACCAAAATGGATTATTACCATGGGAAGATTAAGTACCCGTCTTTTTCTTGGAAATGTAAGTTTGGAGATGGTACATGGAATCCCAAGGACAGTAAATTTTGCTGGAATGGACATAGTGGTAATCCCCACTTACCATCC
>JAUXIH010000063.1 GCA_030621105.1 Dehalococcoidia bacterium
CATAGGCCAAGGCTATTCCATCGCCGGTGACCACGTCTGAGTTAGTGGTATATTCAAATAAGTTCCCCGCACCACCGGTAGCGAGAATCAGAAACCGACATCGATATTCTTCCACCGAACCAGTCCGATAGTCTACAGACTCCACTCCTTCTACCTTATCATGGTCAATCAGAATCCTGTTGGCCAGGCGATGTTCCAAAACCCTGATATTCAAGGATCGGACATCACCACTTAAAGTACGCTCAATATACTCTCCGGTGGCATCCCCTCCGGCATGAATGACTCGGGGCAACCTGTGAGCTGCCTCTCTTCCCAAGGAAATTTGTCCATTAAGGGTATCGAAGGGAACCTTCAACTTGATCAGGTCAGCAATACTATCCGCAGCCTCATTCGTCAAGATACGTACTGCGTCAGCATCACATAAACCATCTCCAGCCGCCATCGTATCCTGGAAATGAAGTTCGGGGGAATCATCCTTGCCCAGAGCTACGGCAATGCCTCCCTGGGCAAACTTGGTATTACAATCATCAATGCTGCCCTTAGTCAAAATAAGAACACTACCATGTTTTGTAGCAAGCAACGCAGTATACAGGCCCGCAATACCACTTCCCACGATGATATAGTCGTAGTATTCCACTGTCATATCACGTTCAGGTAATGTCTAACATCTTATCAATAGCTCGCCTGGCTCGCCTCGCCACCTCTACAGGAACATCTACCACGTTCTCCCTCAATTCCATAGTCTCGATCAGCACCTCAAGCGTAGTTTTCTTCATATCAGTACAGATGAAATCATGCGCGATGATATGAAACTCCTTTGCCGGGTTCTGCTGCCTCAGGGCATGCAATATGCCCTCCTCAGTGCCAATGATAAAGAGGCGATCATCACTCCTCTGAGCATAACGCAACATCTGCGAAGTACTCAGGGCAGCATCAGCCAGGGAAATCACCTCGGGGCGACACTCAGGATGAACCAGAACCTTAGCCTGGGGATATCGTTGCTTGGCCAGATTCACGTCACGAGCAGTAATCCTGTTATGCACATAGCAGAACCCAGGATAAAGAATAACTCTCTTGTCGGTCATGGTAGATACATAATGCCCCAAATTCTGGTCAGGAATAAATAGAACCTCCTGGCCAGGAATAGCATTAACTACATCCAGGGCATTTGCTGAGGTGCAACAAACATCGCTTTCTGCTTTAATATCTGCGGTAGTATTAACATAAGCTACCACAGTGGCATTGGGATATCTCTTTTTCCACTGCCGCAGCGTCTCAACATCAATTGTCTCGGCCAGCGGACAACCAGCATCAACCTGGGATAGTAACACCGTGGAATCAGGATTGAGAATAGCAGCAGTCTCGGCCATAAAACGAACGCCACAAAAAACAATGATATCAGCCTTGGCACCAACGCTTTTCCGGGACAACTCCAGAGAATCGCCGGTGAAATCGGCAATGTCCTGGATTTCAGGGCGCTGGTAGTTATGAGCCAGGATGAGAGCATGCGACTGCTCTTTCAGCTCAAGCACTCTCTGCTGTAGCTGCTCCGTAGTAATCTTAGCCCCTGTTGCCATCCCCATTGCTTATCATCTCCCCCTGTAACGCCCAGGGACTCGTTCGGTCAATACGAACTTTCACCAAATGCTCCAGCTGGCTAACATTATGTTTAAAGAAGACCAGTTTATCATTTCTATTTCGACCATACCACTTCCCTTTCTTTCTGCCCTCCACCAGCACCTCAACCAAATTGCCACGAATCCTGGCATCTATCTCGCTGGCTACCCTCTGCTGTAGCTGCTCCACCCTATCAAACCTGGCCCTCTTGGCCTCCCAACTGACGTCATCCTTGCCTTCACGCCAGGCGATAGTACCAGGGCGAGGTGAATAGGCAGCAACATGCACCACATCAAATCTCAACTCCTCAAGCAAAGATAAAGTGCGCCCGAATTGTTCCTCCGTTTCCCCGGGAAAACCAACAATCACATCGGTGCTCAAAGAAATCCCAGGCATATAACGCCTGATGGTGTGGACAAGATGACGGAACTGCTCCACTGTATATCCTCGTCGCATAGCCTGCAATATATGGTCGTCACCTGCCTGCACAGCCAGATCCAGATGCTCACAGACCTTATCCAGTGTCGCCATTGTACGAATAAGCTTTACACTCATATCCTTGGGATGGTTGGTAAGGAAACGAATTCTCCACAAACCATCAATGGCATTTAGCTCGACGAGTAAATCTGCCAAATCGGGGGACCCGGGCAAATCATGTCCATAGGAATCGACATTCTGCCCCAGCAGGGTTACTTCCCTGACTCCATGCTCGACCACCTGCCTGACCTCACCTACAACCTCCTCCACAGGACGACTCACTTCTCTCCCTCGACGATAAGGAACAATGCAATAGGAACAGAAATTATTACATCCTTGAATAATGGGAATAAAGGCAGTGGGCGGAGAAAGTAAAGGAACACTTCTCTTCCAGCCATCAATCGAAATATCGTGGGGCTGCGCCCAATTCCCCAGCGTACTATAATCACCAGGCCCAAAGAACAGGTCAACCCAGGGAAAGCGTCTCTGCAGACCAGCTATATCAGAATCGACAAAGCAGCCGGTGACAAGAATAGCCATGCCAGGGCGTTTCTCCTTAAGCCCTTTCGCCAGACCAATCGTACCTAAGGTCTTGTCCTCAGCGCTCTGCCTCACCACACAGGTGTTGAGCACAACGATATCAGCTTCCTCAAGTGCGCCCGCTGCCTCATATCCAGCAGAAGACAAATAGCCCGCTATGCGCCGTGATTCCGCCTTGTTCATCTGACAACCGATAGTCCAGATAAAATAGCATGCCATGGTTATTCACTCAGAGACACCATAATCCGTCCTGGTGCTACATCTACAGTAAAGCACAACATCACGACGACTTCACCAAGATTTTAACCAGGATATCTCCCTGCGAGCCATCAGTTATCTGGCGCGCACCTCTCAGCCTCACAATGCTGCCAGTTGTTACGCCAGATGGAATCCTCACCTCCAGCCGCTTCTTATTCCTGATTAATCTTTTAACCGTTCCCCGCGCCGCCTCCCCACGACTGATGGCAAGCTCATAGCGAATACTTTTCTCTCTTGGCGGCCGTGCCTGCCCAAACAAATCGCCAAAGTTAATTCCCCCACCAGGCCCCGTGGTAAATCTCATGCCACGGGAGGATCTCGTTCCCCTGCCGGAACGCATGGAGGAAGAACCTTTCCCCCCGAAGAGTCCACCGAAAATATTCCCGAGAAAATCAGAACCGAGACCAGCACTGCCAAAGTCCCTCATCAAATCATCAAAGGTTGTACGCGTAGCCTGGCTGCCAAATATATCTCCAGCATTGCCCACAGTGCCAAACTGGTCATATTGCTGTCTCTTCTGCTTATCCCCCAGGACAGCGTAGGCCTCATTTATCTCTTTAAATTTCTCAGTGGCCCACTTCTCATTTCCTGGATTACGATCAGGATGATACTTCAGAGCCCGCTTCCTGTAAGCTTTCTTGATATTAGCATCTGTGGCATTCCGTGCCACGCCTAAAGCCGCATAATAATCCTTCGCCATACTACTCCCTCTCAGCCATTCTCTTTAGCTCATAAAGCCTGGTGATAGCATCCAGCGGTGACATGCTATCGATATCCATTTTAGAAATTTCGTCTCTTATCTGCAACCCTTGAGGAAAAAGGGGAAGCTGCTGAACTTGCTTTCCTCGGGAAATTTTCACCTTACTGACAGTGTGCCTATCTTCCAGGTCAAGTAACACCTCACTGGCACGTTCAATCACCGCCCTGGGCAGTCCCGCCATCTGGGCAACATGAATGCCATAACTCCTGTCAGCACCACCGGGAATAATCTTGTGCAGGAAAACAACCTTGTCTCCCTCCTCCACCACAGCAACATTATAATTCTTCACTCGAGGCAAGATACCAGCCATCTCAACCAGTTCATGATAGTGGGTGGCAAACAAGGTCTTTGCTCCCAGCCGCGGATAATTATGCATAAATTCAACCACCGCCCAGGCGATGGACAATCCATCATAGGTGCTCGTGCCTCTACCAATCTCGTCCAGAATAATAAGAGAACGAGATGTAGCATTATGTAAAATATTTGCGGTCTCCGTCATCTCCACCATAAAGGTAGACTGTCCCGCCGCCAGGTCTTCCTGAGCACCAATACGGGTAAATATACGATCAACAATTCCAATCGTGGCGGAATCAGCAGGAATAAAACTTCCAGTTTGAGCTAACAAAACCAATATGGCCACCTGCTTAAGATACGTCGATTTCCCCGACATATTCGGTCCCGTAAGCACAATAAGCTGGAAATCCTCATTACTCAGATAAGTATCATTGGGAACAAAGCCATCCATGCCCAGACTGCTTTCCACCACAGGGTGTCGCCCCCCTTTAATATCGATAGCGTTACCACTGGTCAGTTTCGGCCTTACATAGCGACGCTTTACCGCTACCTCGGCGAGGCTGGAAAATACATCTACCTTGGCAATAGCCCTGGCAGTAGACAGCACCTGGTCACCACTTGCAGCAACCTGCTGGCAAACCTGTCGGAAAAGGTCACCCTCCAGGGATATCATTTTCTCCTGGGAATTAAGGATCAGCGACTCATATTCCTTGAGTTCCGGGGTAAAAAACCTCTCTGCCTCAGCTAAAGTCTGCTTACGGATGTAATCAGCCGGCGCCAGATTAATATTTGCACGAGATATCTCAATGTAATAGCCAAAAACACGATTATAACCCACCTTCAATGACTTAATGCCAGTACGCTGCTTCTCCCTCTGCTCCAGCCCAGCAAGATACGCCTTGGCTTCCTGGACATCGTGGCGCAGCTTATCCAGCTCCGGGGAAAACCCCTCCCGTATGACACCTCCGTGGTCCAGATCTCCTGGCTCATCAGCAATGGAATGAGCAATCAAATTGACAACATCAGGACAGGGCTTCAACTCCATGACCAGCCAGCCGAGGTTATCGCTACCCAGCTTCTCTCTCAAACCTGGTATAACCCCCAGACTGGTGCTAAGTGTTACCAGCTCACGGGACAAAACCCTGCCAGCCCGGACTCTACTGATCAGCCTCTCCAAATCAGCAACGTCGGATAAAGCAGAAGTGACTTCTCCACGAACCAGGGAGTCACCATAAAACCAATCGATTGCTTCCTGCCGCTGCTCCAGCTCTGCGATATCAAGCAATGGATGCGCCAGGAAACTCCTCAGCAACCTGGCACCCATGGCTGTCCGGGTCAAGTCAAGGACAGAAAGAAGCGAGTTACTGCTATCCACCCCCCTCCCCCCGAGAAAAAGCTCCAGATTACGGATGGTCTGGCCATCAAGAGTCATAAAGGAATCTGTAGAATATGTCGCCATGCCAGTCAGATGTGTCACAATTTCCCGTTGTGTCTCGGAAACATAATGAACCAGTGAGCCAGCAGCCCTGATAGCCAGCGGCAGTTGGGCACAGCCATAACCCTCCAGGGTCGCCACAGCAAAATGCTCCAGCAACACATCCTGGGCCACCTCTCTATCAAACCAGTAATCGTCAAGCCTGCTCACAGTGGCAGATACTCCTCCATACTCCTCACTGCTTGCAGGAAGAATAATCTCACTGGGCTGGAGCCGCTCCAACTCACAGGAAACACCATCCGCAGGAAGCTGTGTGACAGCGAACTCACCTGTACTTATGTCAACATACGCTATGCCTGCCTCACTGTCCTCAACAATAAGGCTAACAAGATAATTATTGGCTCGGGCCTCAAGCAAGTTAGTCTCCACCACCGTGCCGGGAGTAACCACGCGAACCACATCACGATCTACCAGACCCTTGCCCGGCGGGCTCAGCTGCTCACAAATAGCCACCTTATAACCACGTTTAATGAACCTTGCCAGATAGCCATCCAGGGCATGAACCGGGATCCCTGCCATCGGCACCTTGTGTCCCTTCCCCATTTCGCGAGATGTCAAAACGATATCCAGTTCCCGGGAAGCCACCCTGGCATCATCATCAAATGTCTCATAGAAGTCGCCCAGCCGAAATAGCACGATAGACTCAGCATAATTCTGCTTGACCCTGACATATTGTCGCCTGAGTGGAGTTACCGACATCGCCGTTATTCTACTATAACTCCCAGCATACGCAACATGGCTCATAATACATATGAAATACGCCGAGATGAATTAGCACACATTACACAATCAAAGAGAACCCCTGCCAACAAACATCCCTTAAGACAACCCTGAAAAACACATACTTGACAAATTTCTCGCACTGTCTTTATAATTCCATAGTCAAGTCTAATTCAC
>JAUXIH010000029.1 GCA_030621105.1 Dehalococcoidia bacterium
TGATGATGCCCTGGCGCTGATCTTGGCCTTAAAGTCACCAGAGGTACAGGTTATAGGCATAAGCACGGTGGCGGGCAATGCCCCGGTGGCACTTACCAGCGCTAATGCCTGCCAGGTGCTGGAAGCCTGTAACATACACAATATCCCGGTAGCTAAGGGGGCAGCAAGCCCCCTGGAACGACCTCTTGAACACGCACTCAGCTATCATGGTCCAGACGGATTAGGTAAGCTTGCCCTGCCGGAGAGAAAGTTCCCACTTGATCCAGAACCAGCCCCCGAGTTTATCGCTCACCTGGTTTCACAACACCCGCATGAGATTATATTAGTGGCTACAGGCCCACTGACCAACATAGCTCAGGCATTCCAGAGCCACCCCCAGCTACCCAGGTTGCTGTCGCGAATGATACTGATGGGAGGAGCTTACCGTATCTCCCCTTTTGGCAGAGGAAATAAAACCCCCCTTGCTGAATTTAACATCTGGCAGGATCCTGAAGCTGCTTTTACCGTATTTACCTCTGGAATAGATATCACCGCCATCGGCCTTGATGTCTCAGCGAATCCTGAGGTCTGCTTGAGCAACAAACACCTGAATCAGTTGGAGACAGGACACTCCACAGCCATCTCATTGGCTATACAGCTTGCAGAATATGCTATCCAGCACCACGGATGCTGCGAACTCCATGACCCCCTGGCCCTAGCAAGCCTACTGGACCCTTCGCTATTTAGTTTTATGTCCGTATCTGTAGAAGTAATCACCACGAATGATGAGGAACGCGGCATGACTCGTATTTTACCTCTGGGCTCAGGTAGCAGGATGCCATCCATACACATGGCTATCGATGTAGATGAAGCTCGATTTATACAATTATTCCTGTCACGTGTATTCGGCAGATAACATGGTCAATCTAGTTGTATGTGGAGCGATTAACTGGGACACCACTTGCTTCACCGAGCACCTGCCTCGCCCTGGAGAAGAGGTATGCGTAACACGCGTTTCCTCTGAAGCTGGAGGCACTGGCAGCAACGTGGCAGTGGCTGCAGCACAAGTCCTGGGAGCAGGCCAGGTCGCCCTGATCGCAGCTCTTGGAGAGGATGATATTGCCCACAGGCAGGTAGTCAACCTGGAGGCTAAAGGAGTCGACATCGCCGGGATCAGAAAGCTGTCAGCAGAGAGTTCAGGACAAGCATATATCACGGTGGATCAAAAGGGACAAAACATCATCGCGAGTTACCTGGGAGCCAATGCCAAGTTGACCATAGAACATCTCCATGATCCAGCCACAAGACAACTATTACAACAATGCCATGGCATCATACTCACCGACCCCCCTCTGGATGTGGCATCGCAAGTGGTGGCATGGGGAGAACGCCAAGGCATTCCCATACTATGGGATCCTGGAATACTGCTAAATCAGGAGATATCAACCCTGCAACCACTGATAGGAAAAGCAGATGTCATATTCCTGAACGAAGCTGAATCCAGTGTATTTCTAGGTACCGCAGAGTGGAAAGCAGCCTTGAAACAATTAAAACGTCTGGGGTTCACCAGCAAAACCGTGCTCAAGCGTGGCTCCCAGGGGGCTATCCTGTTAGAGCCCGCTACCGATATGGTGACAGAGATATCCGCCTTGCCTCTGGCAAATCTGGGCTTACATGTCGTTAATGCCGTCGGCTGCGGAGATGTATTCGCTGGGGCTTTTGCTGCATATTATGCCCTCGGTGTCAACATGGAAAGAACGCTTACCCTCGCAACCATAGCAGCAGGCATTAATGTTACCAGTGAGAAAACTCAGGGCGGCCCCAGCCGAGAAACTATAGAGCGCATATATCAACATAGCCAGCAATTGAACTTCGCTGCACGGAAACATGGCTCTTCAACCACCGAGTAACGTAGTCAGGGAGAACACCCTGACATCATAATCAGATAAGAGGCCCTGTAAACCAACCACATGTCCAGCCCCAGTAACAATGGCAATATCATCAAACCCCTCCAGTATTCTTTTTACCCTGATTGCCATATACCTTTCCCTATCATCCAAAAGTACCTTTCTAATTCGGGGAAAGGACTTGCCCAACAAATCCCGGTATCTCTCTGGATCCTTCTCAAACTCCTTTACCGAATCCTCAAAATTCAACATTGCACGTGGGCGAGATAACGCGATGGGTGGAAATCGCACAAGCTTTCTTGCTATCTCAACCGGATTCAAAATTTCCGATATAAATGCCTGGCGAAGTCCCCTCTTAATAACTCGTATATCCTTGTCTATTAAAAACAGTTCGGCCCCGATATCTCTTGCTCCCTCTATCCCACCGAGCATGTCATTTCCCGGAACCGTACCATAGATAGTGGCCATAAGCGCCTGCAACAGAGCTAGAGGGTGAAACGACCTTCCCCTACTATGCAATAAAGCCTCATATCTCCCCTCATCAAGTTCGACACAGACCGCCTGAGGTTCCACATCATGGATTATAGTCCTTACCTTGTCTCTCAAGTTAAACACATGTCCCGTCCCTATTATCACTACTTTCTTTGTTCTCCCTTCGATGTCATCCATCAGTTAGTCCGTGATAATCTCAACAACTTTACTCCTGCTTTTAATCCCTCTCAGTATTCTGACATGCTGCTTGGAGACATGGAAATGCTTTGCCAACTCCCTAATAACCGCCTCACTAGCCTTGCCCTCCTTGGGAGGTTCCTTAACTTTCACTATCAGGCCATTTCCGTCCTGCTCGACGGTGACAGCCTTAGCATTAGGTTTAACTCTAACCTGAATTCTCACCAGTCAATTCTCCCCACATGCCTTGATGCCAAAATCCGGTTAACTTAGCCGAAACAATACAGTTAGCCAGAGAGGTGCGACTGCGGGCAAACACCCTAATATAATTACCAGTTAATCCAGAATACAATCCGCTGCCAGAAAACATTTCCTTCTCCCACAGGACAGGCATGGATTGACCCACAAACCTGTGTTCAAAATCGCGCCTGGAGCACAGAGATAACTCTAACATACGATGGGTGCGAGATGCCTTTATCCTATCATCAACCTGGTCAGGCATACCTGCTGCCACTGTCCCAGGGCGAGATGAGAAAGGGAAAACATGGATGTCAGCAAAATCTGCCTGCCGGCAGAACTGGTAACTTTGTTCAAATTCCCCGTCGGTTTCACCAGGGAAAGCTACCATGATATCAGTGGTAATGGCCACATCCGGTATGGCCTGTCTGATGGAATCCATCGCTTGTTGATATTGACACAGGGTGTAACGACGTCTCATCCTCTGAAGAACAGCCTCGCTACCACTTTGCAACGCCATGTGAAAATGATGACACAACCTGTCATCCTGCCATAAATCAAGCAGCTGTGGTGAAATTTCCTGAGGTTGCAATGAAGAGATACGCAACCGCTCGATGTCCGTCTCACGAAGTATGCGCTCTACCAACTGTTCCAGCCCACCACCAGCCTCCCGATAACAACCAACCTTGGTTCCAGTGAGAACAACTTCACGGAAGCCCGCAGCAACTCTCTCCTGAATAGCCTCAATGACCTGGGACGCAGGACAAGAGCTCTCACGTGCCCTCACCCTGGGCACAATACAATAGCTGCAGGGGGTCCGACAACCCTCCTGGATTTTGATCAGGCTACGAACTCTGGCAATGTTATGACCAGCAGTAGCCTCTAGCTGGTCATGTTCATGATGAGGGAGAAGCTGTTGGCTGGACAACCAATCAGAAACAATCTCAAGCAATCTCTCCTTTCGCCTGTTATCAACAACAAGGTCTGCAATAGGACTCAACTCCTCAGGTGCCCTTTGAACATAGCATCCCACAGCAACAATTATTGCTTGGGGATTCCTGCGTCGCGATAATCTTAACCAGTGACGCGCTTTCCTGTCGGCGACATGAGTGACAGTACAGGTATTGGCAATATATATATCAGCCATAGCGTTGGGAGGAACCAGGCAAAATCCCGCCCGACAAAAACGCGTAGACATGTCCTCTGCCTCCGCTTGATTAAGCTTACACCCCAGAGTATAAAACGCTACTCGCACCACACAGATTATATTTGTCTGCTTCCCGCCAGGTCAAACAACATGGCTTTGCCATATATATATCATATGTTATAGTTACTCATTCTGTGAACGAGCAAACTCAATGGCATCTCTTACCAAAAGCACCCGAGGATTACCTCAGTGCTGCTGGTGCTTCCCCTCTGATTGCACAGTTACTTTACAACCGTAACATTTCCCTGAACAAAGTTGCCTCATTTCTCTCCGGAGACCAGGTCACACAGGGCAACCCCTTTTTGCTTCCCGATATGCAGAAAGCGGTAACCCGAATATATAAAGCTATACTGTCAAAAGAGAAAATCGTTATATATGGAGACTTCGATGTTGATGGAGTCACCGCCACCGCAACACTTACCGAAGGACTATCCTGGCTGGGAGCACAGGTTGGTACATATATCCCTGATCGGTTCGATGAAGGTCACGGGTTAAATTCAGATGCCATAAGCAAGCTTAACCAGCAAGGATTTAACTTGATCATCACCGTTGACTGTGGAATCACTGATAACGAACAGGTAAAGCAAGCCCGGAAAATGGGCATGGATATGATTATCACCGACCACCACATTCCCTCCACAGATTTGCCTCCAGCAGTAGCAGCAGTCGATGCCAAGAGGCAGGATTCAAGATACCCCTTTCCCGACTTAGCCGGCGTCGGCGTTGCTTTTAAACTATTACAAGCCCTATTTCACAAGGATAGCAGGGAACACAAGCTCGTCGAGCTACTGGATATGGTCGCGCTGGGTACAGTCGCCGACATGGTTCCCCTGATTGATGAGAATCGCTATTTGGTACAGAGAGGACTGGAAGTGCTCAATAACACCAACAGGATTGGCCTGCAGAATATGATTAAAACATCCGGGCTCCAGATGGGCAAGCTCGATGCTGAGAGCATCTCCTGGGATCTAGGACCGCGCCTCAATGCTGCAGGAAGGATGGGCACCGCCAACACCAGCTATGAACTACTTATATCTACCTCACCTGATGAAGCCCATCTGCTGACACTGGAACTAGAGCAGAGAAATATTGAACGCCAGAGGTTAAGCAGGGAAATACTTGCCAGGGCCAGTGACAGAATACTAGAACAGGGTGAAGCGTTATTGCTCATCGATGGGGATGAAGATTATCCCGTTGGCATCATTGGTCTTGTCGCTGGCAGATTAGTAAATAAGTTTTACAAGCCCGCTATCATGCTTACACTGGGGAATGAGATCTGTCGAGGCAGCTCACGCAGCATAGCCGAGTTCAACATGGTGCAGGCACTGGAACAATGTAAAGATCTTCTCGTCTGCTTTGGTGGTCATCCCATGGCCGCAGGTTTCACCGTAACCCGGCAAAACCTCAATGCACTCAAGGAAAGGCTCACCAGTATTGCAAACCAGCAGCTGTCAGGGCTGGACCTGCATCCACGGATAAACATCGATGCCGAAGTCCCTCTGAGTGCATTCAACAGCGATACCCTTAACCTGCTCCCCAAGCTAGAACCATTCGGCCAAAAGAACCCCCAACCCATATTCCTCACCCGGAATGTGACAGTAGTGGAGCATAACAACCTGAATCACAACAACGGATATATAACAGCCAAGCTGAAGCAAGATGACTCCACCTGGAAGGCAATCATGTTTGGAGTATCCAACACAACAGAAGAGATGCCACATCACATAGACATAGTGTACTCCCTGAAAAAGAGTCACTGGAATGGGGAAGAGACGTTGCAGCTTAACCTGCGAGATTTTGCCCCGTCTCGTGAGCTTGATTAACCTCCCCCTCCACTTCATCAGCTGAATTCTGCCTCCTGAATCTGCGCATCCTGATAATAAGCCAGGGTACAGCCACAACTAGAATTGCCAAACTAATTACCTGGCCCTCCTGCAGACCAAAAAGGAAGGTATCATTTACACGAAAGAACCTTAAACTGAAGTCACCAACAGCATAAAGTGATAGATAAAGCAAAAATAAAGAACCATGTGGCTTTAACCGATCGCGCATGAACCACACCACAGAGAAGACCACCAGATTCCACAAGAGAAAGTAAATCTGCGTGGGATGTATGGGCACGCCCAGAGAGCCACAAAAGCTATCCGGATTAGTATAAACAACCGCCCAAGGCAGTGAAGTGGGAAGGCCATAACAACACCCATTGATGGTACAACCTGCCCTGCCTATTGCCTGAGCCAGCGGAGTTCCCACAGCAACCGCATCGACTATAAGAACTGCTTTCCCCCAGGGATATTTTATGCGCCAGAGATAAAACACCACTGCCAGGACTGCTCCAATTACCGCCCCATAGAGGGCCAAACCAGCAAAGCCGATAATCTCGCTGACATGATGAGAATAAAACTCCCAGTAATCAACAACATGCATCAGCCTGGCACCAACGACACCTCCAATAGTACCGGCAACAAATGAGGTATAGACAACATCTTGGGAAATCCCCAGCCGTTTCCCTTCACGAATGGTCATCACCAGCAACACCACGACAGCCAAGGCAACCATGATTCCATACCACCTGACGGAAAGGGAACCAATGGTAAAAGCGATGGGATTCACCCCAATGGTAAACAATTACGTCCTTCTCTTCTCCAGCTTATACCAGGGATGATAACTGGTTATAGAATCTACATCTACCTCGCCATTGACAAAATAGTTAACCACCCTGAGATAGTCCGCCACTCTATCCGGCATGAGAAAATGGTCCCTCACATAATCATGGGCTTCCCTGCCTACCCTGTCTGCCATCTCGGGATTTCTCAACAGGGTCACTATCCTCCCTGCAGCCTTTTTCGCGGAGTTGATGAAGAACCCCGTCTCCCCATTGCGAACCTGGAGAGGTATAGCTCCCACTCTCCTGGTTATCACTGGCTTGCCTTTCCACATGGCCTCAGTTATCACCAGTCCGAATCCTTCCCTGGTGGAAGGCTGCAATATTATTCTGGCTGCTCTCTGGAGAGCATTTACCTCCAGAGCATTTTCCTCGACATCATCAGAAAGGCGAAGGATAAGGATCCCCGGGTCATTCCGGGTATCTTCACAAAGACGATTAAAGATTTCCCCTCCCTGGGGATCGTCGGCTGCCATATTGCCGGCCACGATTAACTGGCATGGCTCTTCCTTCCTGGCAAGCCGATAAGCATTAATGCTGGTATCAATCCCTTTCCAGGGATCAAATCTACCTAACTCAGCCAAGATAGGGATACTGGGATCTATCTTATATTTCTGCAGGACTCGTGAGATATCGGCAGCATCCATCTCCTTATTCTTATTGGAGAGAGGGTCAATGAATGGAGGAATGATATATTTCTGTAGTGGCCAGCGCCCGATAACATAGTGGGCTCCTGAAAATATAACAGCATCGTAGAAAGTAGCCCAAAAGGTAATGAACTCCCACAGGGCAGGTTTCTCCTCTAAGGTTTCCTCCTCGACATCAATATGAAAACGCCACAACCACTTTTCACCAGGTTGTTTCAGATATCGAGCCAGACCCAGCGGCTGGGGATCATGCATAATCTCGACATCAGGCTTATATCTGCAGTGATCCTCAGCGTAGATATTGGCAGTTTCCTCAAGAGTATGATAATAGATATCCACCATGTCTGGTGTGAGAACGCCCTTTTTACCCTGTAACAGGTTATGCAGATTTTTCGTCACTTCATAGAAAGGCGGTGATCCATGGACAATTTTCCAGTAATCCTCTATCCCTAGCTCATTTAGAAACGGCACCTGGGAATAAAGCATTTCCGCCACTCCTCCCCCCACAGCCGTGGAGTTGACTTCCATCAGCTTGACTCCCTTGAGCTTACGTGCTAGCTCCCTAAGCTTCTCCATTTTCTGCTCACCCACTATGGGAATATAATCTTCCACAGGAGAAACATGAAAGGGTGTCACTCCTTTCCTGGTGCTATATACCGTCCCGTCATCTAAGGGCGCCTGTGTTACCTCATGTTCCTCTATATACTGTGACATCTCTCTCCTTTACAATATAGCATCGACAAATGCTTCCGCTTCAAACAATGCCATGTCCTGTAGATTTTCACCAGTGCCTATATAGACAATAGGAAGATGCAATTCATCACAAATGGCAAAGGCTATCCCACCCCTGGCTGTGCTGTCCAGCTTAGCCAAAAATATTCCCGTCACCCCCACAGCATCAGCAAAATTCCTGGCCTGCAATAAGCCATTCTGCCCTGTGGTAGCGTCCAGCACCAGCAATACCTGCTGGGGTGCCGTCATATCATGCTTGCTGGCAATCCTCTTTATCTTCTTCAACTCTTCCATCAGGTTAAATTTGGTATGAAGACGACCCGCGGTATCGATAATAACAATAGGGATATGCCGGCTGTGGGCTGCCTGGATGGCATCATACGCCACTGCCCCAGGGTCTCCTCCATGGCGGTGAGCAATGACATCAGCATTAACTTCCTTCCCCCAATACTGGAGCTGGTCTATAGCAGCTGCTCTGAATGTATCAGCCGCTGCCAGAATGACTCTCTTTCCCTGACTGGTAAAAGTATAGGCGAGTTTTGCGATACTCGTCGTCTTGCCTGAACCGTTTACGCCCACCACAAGTATGACCTGGGGATCCGAATCATCCCTCTGTGGTAGAGAAGGAAGGCGTAACATCTCCACCATCTCCTGTTTCAATACTGCCTTAACTCCCGACATATCTGTTAATCCCTCTTGTCTAGCCCTGCTCTTCACTCCCTCCACCAGCTTTGCGGCAGTATTCACGCCAACATCAGCTAACACCAGTAATTCCTCCAACTCACCCCATGTCTCATCACCAATAGAGCCTCGATCAAAAAGATGGCTGATCCTGCCAAACCAAGAGCTCCTACTTTTCTCCAGCCCTAAATCGTTTCTCTTGAACCAGCCAAACACATCAAAACCTCCCTTAACGAATAGTCAACAGGAACATATGGTAGCATAAGCTTAGCCTCCATTGAACTTGCCAAGTTACAGCATGCCGGGCCCTGGGGTCCTGCCCCCTTTTATAGATCGTGCGTTAGAGGCGTATCTGAATCCCCTCTCCGGCGCGAGAAAAGCATGGGATATATAATGTCGCTGGTACAACATGGTATCCAGACAGATAAAAAAAGGAAACCAAGGACAATCGCCATCTGTAACCAGCTCAAGCTCGAACCCAGCGCCATGATCACGTGAAACAACGAAGCCCAGGTACTGATTAACACATGTCCAAAATGGGGAAACTTGGTGATAGATTTTGCCGTCCACTGGTAATATCCCAGAACAATGCCTATCGCTGCTGCAGGATTAGTTAGCCACGGCTTTTCAATAAATCCTACATGAATTCCTCTATTGGGTAATCCCAGCAAAGCCTCCCCCAGGTAAGGAATGACAGAGTCACTTAATGTGGCAATACCTATAGCCCCGGTGAAACCAATCAAAATTGCCAGCCAGGGTTTCCTTTTCCCGTATCTCATATACATAGCCGTCGTGACTACCGCGCTCAAGAAAACATGTGTCGGGTGCAGGACATAAAATACATTCTGAGAAACAGGTGCAACCTGAGGAAGAAACCCTCCCAGAGTTATTGCCAGCATGATTATAATGCCAGTCAAAGCACCAATACCGGTAAAAGGAGCATGCAGAGCTAACTCTTCAAGTATTCTCTTCGCCAACTGATATCCTTTACACTCAGTTATAAGTACTATCTTTCTCCAGCCGCTTACGGTAGCAATCAGGACAAAGACCTAAGGATTCAGAATAATGATGCTCCGTATGAAAACCAAGATCTCGTGTTATTCCGCTTTCTTCGTGACACAAGGCATCATCAATAAATTCTCGAATACTGCCACAGCCCCGGCAAACCATAAAGCGATGACACCCGCCCTGGTGGCTTAAAGCACAACGAATAAATCCACCGGTGAGCAGCATATGATGAGCTAAATTTAAACGACACAGCAAGTCAAGCGTGCGGTAGATAGTCACGTGATTAAGAGATTCTCCCTGCTGTTGCAACAATCGCTGTATATCATATGGAGAGAGAGGCTTATCAACTTTATCGAGAACTTCCATCACCAGCCGACGGGACCGAGTCACCTTATATCCCTGGCTTCTCAATTCCACCATTGCCTCTTGAACCATGAAGAAAGGATACCACCAGACACAACTAAATGCAACAATGTTGCATTTAGTTTCAGCACTGGCAGGCAACCAAGGATCGTAGCAACATTATGGATGCCTTCTTATCCAGGGGCTGGTTATTATTGCCACACTTTGGTGATTGAATACACCTGGGACAACCGTCAGAACAAGGACATCCACTCACTACATCCAGCGTAGCCTGCCACAACTGTGCTA
>JAUXIH010000032.1 GCA_030621105.1 Dehalococcoidia bacterium
CAAAAATCCCACTACCCAAAGGATAATGACGAATACGAAGAATAAACATATGCCACTACGTACCTGCATCGCCTGCAGACAGGTTAAGGAAAAGAGGGATATGATTCGGTTGATAGCGACCAAAGATGGTATCATCAAAGTAGACCCAACACACAGGGAACCTGGGAGAGGAGCTTACATATGCATGCAACATGCTTGCTGGGCAAAAGGAATAGGGGGAAAATACCTGGAACATGCCTTGCAAGTCAAACTTAGCTCTGACAACCAGCAGGCCCTGCTAGATTACGGTGAAGAGTTATTCAAGGTATAAGGAGATTGGTTTGAGTCCCAGCAAAACAACTAATAATCAGGGAGGAAACAAGGTTACTGATTTACCTCAGGTCAAGCTTCCTGCAGTTATAACAGTAAAACAGCTAGCCATCGAACTGGACATAGAGCCGGTCAGGGTTATTAAGCAACTGATGCGCCACGGCATCATGGCCAATGTCAATCAAACAATTGATTACGATACTGCAGCGGAAATAACCTCAGAGTTCGGATACATAGCAGAGCATAAGATAACATCCAGAGTTGCCTCTCCTCATGAGATTCAGAAGAAGAAAAATCTCTCGACCCGACCACCAGTAGTCACTGCCATGGGGCACGTAGATCATGGCAAGACAACTTTACTTGACGCCATCAGGAAAACCCATGTCACTGCCCACGAGGCAGGTGCGATCACACAACACATTGGTGCTTACCAGGCTACAATAAATGGACGTAAAATAACTTTCCTGGATACACCTGGACATGAAGCTTTTACCGCAATGAGAGCTCATGGTGCAAATGTAACTGATATCGTTGTCCTGGTGATTGCCGCCGATGATGGCATCATGCCACAAACAATAGAGGCCATAAACCACGCTAAGGCAGCAGGTGTTCCCATAGTGGTAGCCATCAACAAGATTGACAAACCTAATGCCAACGTGGATATGGTCAAAAAGGGACTGAATGACCTGGGCCTGACAGTAGAGGAATGGGGAGGAGACATCGTCTGTGTCCCACTATCAGCCAAAGAGGAACAAGGTATCTCTGACTTGCTAGAGAACTTGTTTCTGGTTGCTGACATCTTAGAATTAAAGGCTAATCCCAAGCAGCATGCGACAGGTGTGGTGATTGAAGCTCAACTAAGTAAAAATAAGGGGCCTCTGGCAACTCTCCTGGTTCAGAATGGCACCCTGGAAAAAGGTAATGTTGTTGTGGCGGGTAATATCTGGGGGAAAATCAAAGCCATGTTTAACGATCATGGAGACCAGATAAAGAAAGCAGGGCCATCAACTCCGGTAGAGGTGCTGGGTATGAATGGGATACCCACAGCTGGAAATACCTTCAGCATCGTTTCCAGTGAACATATAGCACGGGACATGGTGGAAAGCAGGGCTACATCTACCACTGCTCCCATGAGCTTAACGTCACTCTCCAGCCAGATAAGCAAGGAACAGGTGAAAGAAATTACCGTAATCCTGAAAACAGACGTCCAGGGGAGCATTGAGCCCATAAAAACTTCCATTGAGAAATCAAGTACAGAAAAGACCAGGGTAAATATCATACATGCTGCTAGCGGCAATATCACAGAGAGCGATGTGCTTTTGGCTTCTGCCTCAGGTGGCATAATTATTGGTTTTAATGCTCGTCCTACACCTGGGGCACAACAGATGGCTGATAAAGAAGGGGTTAGCATTCATCACTACGATATCATTTACAAGCTGGTAGAGGATATAGATAAGACTCTCAAAGGAATACTGGAGCCCACTTACATAGAAGTGATCATAGGACAAGCTGAGGTGAGAGCTGTCTACACCAGTGGAAAAAAGAATAAAGTTGCTGGAATTTATGTAAAAGAAGGAAAGATGCTACGAGATGCCCAAGCCAGGGTACTACACCAGGGCAAGGTGATTTACCAATCTAAAGTATCCAGCTTGAAACGTTTCAAGGAAGATGTCAAAGAGGTAAGCACTGGTTTCGAATGTGGCGTAGGTATAGAAGGACTTAATGATTTTCAAGTTGGTGATATCATTGAGCTCTATAAACAAGAAAAGGCAACATAAGTCATATTTCCCATTTCCTAACAGAGGTTGAAATGTCTAGGCGTATCGAGCGATTAAGTAAGCTGGTCAAGCAAGAAATTAGCGACCTGCTTGAGCGTGAGGTCTGTGACCCCAGGTTGAGCAATCTAATCACAGTAACTGAAGTATCTATATCACCTGACCTTAAATTTGCCAAAATACACGTCAGTGTACTAGGAGATATAGATGATGCCAAACACATGCTAGAGGGTTTCAACGCTGCCTCTGGCTTCTTGCGCAGGGAGTTATCATCTCGCATAAGATTGAGGCGCATACCCCAGCTCAGTTTCTATTACGATGATTCCATTGAGAGAGGAACAAGAGTACTTCAGTTGATAGACCAGGTTAACAGAACAGCCTAGCTTGATAGAACTACCTGGGTACCACGATATATTGACATGCCCAGCTATAATGGAGTATGTTGACCAGATATAATTAAAGGGCGACAAATTTAATGCCGAAGGAATAAGCACAAAACTATAAAACTTTCAATAAGAATGCTTCTGCAAACCATGCGGCTTGCCAAGAATAGTTAGTTTTGTCGGTTTATACACTCGCTAAAGGAGAGTAAAGATCATGGGAAAAATAAATGTGGCTATCATAGGAGTAGGGAACTGCGCCTCTTCACTAGTACAGGGAGTGCATTATTATCAGGATGCTAGTGAGGACAGCTTCGTCCCGGGGCTGATGCACGTAAACCTTGGGGGTTATCATATCTCTGATATCAATTTCGTTGCGGCTTTTGATATCGATAAGAACAAGGTGGGCAAAGACCTGTCTGAGGCTATCTATACTTCTCCCAACAATACTTTTAAGTTCTGTGATGTACCACCATCAGGTGTTCGTGTCAGGCGTGGCATGGTACATGATGGGCTGGGGAAATACCTCTCCCAGATGATTACCCCCGCCCCAGGCCCAACTGCTGACATCGTCGGCATACTCAAGGATACTCATACCGATGTGGTCATTAACTATCTGCCCGTGGGCAGCGAGGAAGCCACTAAATGGTATATAGAACAGATATTAGAAGCTGGTTGCGGCATGGTGAACTGCATCCCTGTTTTTATCGCCCGTGAGACCTACTGGCAGAATCGCTTTGCCGATCACGGACTGCCTATCATCGGAGATGACATTAAATCTCAGGTAGGCGCTACCATCACACACCGTGTGTTAACCAGGCTGTTTCGCGATCGCGGAGTTAAGCTGGAGCATACCTACCAGCTAAATTTTGGTGGTAATACCGATTTTTACAATATGTTGGAGCGAGAGCGCCTGGAATTCAAAAGGATATCCAAAACCAATTCCGTAACCTCACAGCTAGACTATGTGCTTGACCCTCACGATATTCATGTCGGCCCCAGCGATTACGTGCCTTGGTTGGATGACCGCAAGTTTTGTTATATAAAGATGGAGGGTCGCACCTTCGGGGATGTCCCGCTGAATATGGAATTAAAAATGGAGGTGTGGGATAGCCCTAACTCGGCCGGAGTTGTTATCGATGCAGTAAGATGCTGTAAATTGGCCTTAGCTCGAGGCTTGAGTGGCACAATCGTAGCTCCAGCATCATACTTTATGAAATCCCCTCCAATACAATATTCTGATTCTGAAGCTCACGAAAAAACTGAGGCATACATTGCTGACCGAGAGGAGGAAGGCCCGATTTCACTGCCTGACCTGCGCACGGCCACAATCGAAACATAGTCCTTCTCTATAAGAATTGTGGTATATGTTCAACATGTGAGATTGAACTCCAGTTCAAATGCGGCAAAAAATAGTTATTATTCATATCACCGGAGCTCCAGTGATAGAGAATGAAAGACTCATTTTTACCGAAGGGGGCTCAGTTCATGCTTTATTTGTTGCCATAAACCTGGCGCGTAACTATGATGTTGCAGTAATATGTCCCAACCCCCCTGGGGTTCATCAGAAACATACACTGGAATATAAAGGTGTGAAAGTTATCTGCCTGGGCAATTCCAGGTGGGTCAGATGGAGTAAAATCGGGGGTTTGTCTTTCTTCCGGGAAACCTATAAGTATGTCAGGCAAGAAAAACCAGACATTTTGATTGCAAACAATTTCCTGATTTCGGCCCTCATCACACTCGTTCCTCAGAAGGCAATCACGACAACTAAAATAGGAGTCATTCATCATCTATACCGCACCCAGGATGTAAATGGCTCCTCCAGACGTGCAGTCCGTTCTATCGGGCTCTTGGAGAAACTCGCACTTCATATCCTCAAGCTAAACAAGATTGGAGTCATTAATCCCGAGGTAAAGAAAACCTTCATACAAGAAGGTTTCCCTGAAAATAGAATCGTAGTGGTCGGAAATGGGGTTGATATTGAGAATTATCAATTTAGCCAGAATAAATCACAGCGCAGTTTAATCTACATTGGCAGATTAGCCGAACTGAAAGGAGTTACCTCCCTCATAGACATTATTCCCCAAATAAAGATAAGCTTCCCTGACGTAATGTTACACATCATTGGCGATGGCCCAAAACACGATGAGATCATACAAAGGATTGGTCAATTATCTGTTTTCGATAATGTTACCATGCACGGTTATTTAACCGAAGGTGAGAAAATTGAACTGCTAGAAAAATGTGCCATCTACATCTCCAACTCCCAAATGGAGGGATTTGGATTACCCCTAGTTGAAGCGATGGCCGCAGGAACTGTGCCCATCGTAAAGAATATCTATGCTCACCGTTTTGTTTTCCAGAACGAGCCAGTGGGATACCTGGTAAACAACAACAAGGAGATGATTACAAAAATAAGCGAGTTATTCTCCGACGAGCCTAAGCGCTTGCAACTAGCAAAGAATGGACGCAATCTGGTGGAACGGCAATGGACTTGGGCTAAAGTAAGTGAAAAATACGAAGAGCTTATCCGGATACCCACAAATGCTTAACTCAAAGAAGACAACATGGTAAATATGCCCGTCAGAGACATGATAAAGCTGGCAGGTAGGGGGAGCTATAACTACATAACCAATCGACCACTAGTGGTTTCCTATGAAATAACACTATCCTGTGTTTGTAATTGCCGACACTGTAATCTTGGCGGAATCATCAAGAACGAAAAGCGCATAGTACCATCCGAGTATGCTCGCCTTGCTCGATCATTAAAGGCGCCTGTAGTCCAAATCTCTGGCGGGGAACCTCTGCTACGCAAAGATGTAATAGAGATAATTAAAGCTATTAAACAGAATGGGGGTAATCCCTACATCATACTCGTTTCCAACGGAGTATTGCTAAATAAGGACAACTACTTACAATTACGAGAGGCTGGCGTTAACCAATTCTCGGTGTCACTTGATTTCCCTGACGAAAGACATGATGATTTTCGCAGGCACCCGGGTTTATATAAGCACCTGGAGCAAACCATTCCCAAAATAGCCGACTTCGGCTATAAGGACATCATCCTTAACACTGCAATCACCAGCGCCAACTTGCCAGACTTGATAGCCATAGCAAAGAAAGCTGAGGAGTGGAAAGTATCTGTATCATACAGCGCATACACTGCCTTACGAACAGGAGATAAAAACTACAGTCTGCGCGGAGATGACTCTCTAAATCTTCTGCGCCAAACCATCAAAGAGCTTATCACTTTAAAGGGGAACGGATATCACATAACAAACTCCAAGGCTGTTTTACTGGACACAGTAAAATTCTTTGAAAATGGATATACGCCGAATTGCAAGGCAGGTATAAGATTCTTCTGTGTGATGCCTGAAGGAGCCTTCGTTCCCTGTCCAATGCATCGCCAAAAATACTCTACCCAAAAAGAAATGATAGAGGATTTCTCACGGAGCAATCAGTGTGGAGGTTGCTACACCAGTATAAGAGCATACAGCGATGGCTCTCTAGGAAAACTACTGAAGGATGTTCCCTCATTCATTAAGCAAATTTTTAAGAAATGAACTTGTGTTTATCAACAACTATGGAGTCGAGTTATACCAATTACCAGGATACAATCACTCTCGGATTGCAAGGAGTGAAAAACGAAGTAGCCATCATCGAGATACCTATGGCAATGAAACATAGCTCTATAAGAACGGCTTAATTTATGACATTAGAACAGCTTCGTAGCAAGATTTCTGCTCGAATTACATCCCCTCTGGTTAGACAGTTAAGCAAAACTGGTATAACACCAAATGTCATAACTATTATAGGCTTGGCTCTTAATATCCTGGCAGCCTATTTCATTCTCAGCGGCTCCTTCTTCATCGGTGGAATCGTAATCCTAATATCAGGTCTATGTGATATTCTAGACGGCGCATTGGCTCGTCTTACCAATAGAGGCTCCACTTTCGGCGCCATTCTTGATTCCACAGTTGACCGAATATCAGAAGCAATAATACTGAGTAGCCTGCTAATACGGTATGCATCTCACGGGGATATGCTGCAAATTATACTCATCCTGGCAATACTCGTGGGATCCTTCCTCACTAGCTATATCAGGGCCAAGTCAGAAGGATTAGGGCTAAAGTGCAAAGTTGGGTGGTTTACTCGGGCAGAAAGAGTTATCGTCATCGCCGTAGGCTTGCTTATAAATCAAATCCCTATTATCCTATGGGTTTTGGTAGTATTCGTTTATATCACCGTAGCTCAGAGGCTGATTCACGTGCGGCAGCAAAATGAAAGTAGGAATAGAGAATGGCAGTCATAGTTATTGTAGGAAGCCAATGGGGAGACGAGGGCAAAGGGAAGATAATCGATGCCCTGGCGGAAGAAGCCAATATTGTGGTGCGCTTCTCTGGAGGAGATAACGCTGGCCACACTGTAATTAACCCTTACGGTGAATTTAGATTGCATCTCGTACCTTCAGGCATATTCTATCCCCAAACAACCTGTATCATCGGTAGCGGGGTGGTGGTGAACCCTGCAATTCTCCTGCAAGAAATAAGTGAGATACAAGCACACGGTGTTGATGTCAGTCGGCTTATACTCAGCGACCGTGCTCATCTCACCATGCCCTATCACATCCTCCTGGACAAAGCAGAGGAGAAAAGTCGAGGACAAGCGATGATAGGCACCACATGTCGCGGAATCGGCCCCGCCTTCGCCGACAAGGCTGCCAGGATAGGAATTCGTGCCAGCGATCTGTTAGATGATAACAGTTTCTACCGCCACCTCAAATCAGTGCTGGACATCAAGAATGAGATCCTGACCAAGATATACAACATCGCTCCGGTCTCACTGGAAAAGACATACGAGCAATACCGCGATTACGGGAGGCAACTGGCCTCCATGATCCAGGAAACCAGCACTATCCTTCACAAAGGACTAGCGAATAACGACTTCATCCTGCTAGAAGGAGCACAGGGGGCATTACTGGATCTCGATTTTGGCACTTATCCCTATGTGACCTCATCTTCACCGCTTGCCGGAGCAGGTGCAGTAGGATCAGGTCTCGGCCCTAGGGAAATCAACCATGTCATCGGCGTGTTTAAAGCCTATAACACCAGGGTAGGAGAAGGCCCTATGCCCACAGAACTCAAGGATGAATTCGGTGACCTGATGCGTGAGAAAGGGCATGAGTATGGAGCCACAACAGCAAGACCACGGCGCTGCGGCTGGTTTGATGCCGTGGCAGCCCGCTTCTCCATACAACTTAACAGTTGCGACGCAACGGCCCTGACTCATCTTGACGTTCTCGACAGTTTGTCTACCATCAAAATATGCACGAGCTATCAAGTAAACCGAAAAATCCTAAACTACTTCCCCAGTAAAACAAGTCTCCTGAAGCAATGTCAGCCAATCTACGAAGAATTACCTGGCTGGCAAACATCAACCAGAAACATTCACAGTTTCCAACAATTACCCGCCAAAGCCCTAGCATATATCGCGAGACTGGAAGAGCTCTCGGGTTGTCCCATAAAATTCATATCAACAGGACCAAGACGCGAACAGGTGATACGCAGGTAAAACCGCTACCTGGAGTGTAATCTCCTAGGAGAGAGGCAAGTCAATTTTATAATTGTCCAAGGTCATTGTGATGACCTCAGCCGAGCTCTCGTCAGGCTTCACTAGAGGCAGGCGAGGTTCGCCTACAGGGAAACCGATATGCCCCAAGGCATACTTGACAGGCGCTGGGTTGGTGACAACAAACATAGAGTTTACTAAGGGTAACAAACGGCGATGAATCAAGGCTGCTTCCTGAGTCTGTCCATTAAGAAATTTATTTATCATGTCCTTGATTTGAAATCCAACCAAGTGTGATGCAACACTGATCACACCAAATCCTCCCAGTGATAGCATAGGCAAGGTATCAGCATCATTGCCACTATAAACCAAGAAATCACTCCTGGTTCCCTGTATAATGCTAGCTATTTGACGAAGATTGCCACTAGCCTCCTTCACCCCTATAATATTATCGAACAGGCTTAATTTTATTACAGTATCAGCAGCCAAGTTGGCAACTGTGCGAGATGGCACATTATACAGCATACACGGCAATGCTGTGGATTCAGCTATGGCCCTAAAATGTTCATAAAGACCTATCTGAGTCGGCTTATTATAGTAAGGAACAACCAGAAGACAGGCATCCACTCCAACACTCTCTGCTGCCTTTGTTAACTCCTGGCTTTGCCTGGTATTGTTGCTACCAGTGCCGGCCACAATCACTCCACGGTCAGAAACTACCGATTTTATCTCGGCAAATAATCGCAGTTTCTCATCCCAAGTAAGGGTGGGCGATTCTCCCGTGGTACCTGAGACCAAAACCCCATCGCTACCAGAATCAAGCAAGGCTCGAGCCAGCTTTTTAGCTTGCTGATAATCAACATTGCCTTCACTATCGAAGGGTGTGACCATAGCCGTTATTAAGCGCCCTAATCCCCTCATCCCACAACCTCGGAATGACGCGGCGTTATCCACCCCATTTTCACCCCCTCCTCAGCGATCTGACTGGCATTCTGTGCCGCCCCCTTACGCAAGTTATCAGCCACTACCCA
>JAUXIH010000100.1 GCA_030621105.1 Dehalococcoidia bacterium
CCCCACAGGGGATTTTAGTGTAAATCTCACCGATTGTCTAAGAACCCTTTGCAGTGATTATACTATTTTTGTTAACATGCCAAGGATATGGATATCAACTGGATAGACTCTTGGCTCCTCTCCCATGGCATCCGAATCCTGGCTATTATCATTGTTGCCATTATCCTGTACCTGTTATTGCGCCACTTTGTGCCTCGTCTGACCCAGACATCGGTATCCCGGCAGATGCGGGGACAGGGTAAAGAGGAGATACAAAAAAGAGTCTCAACCCTATCTTCCGTATTTAGAAAAACTGGTCTTATTATAATCGCAATCGTTGCTATATTTACCATGTTACCTGAGTTTGGAATAAACATTGGTGCCCTGCTGGCGGGATTCGGAATTTTAGGCATCGCGGTAGGATTTGGTGCCCAAAGTTTAATCAAGGACATACTTAACGGCACATTCATTCTGCTAGAAGACCAGTACAGGATAGGAGACGTGGTTAAAATTGCCGGCATTGCTGGTTTAGTCGAGGAAACAAATTTAAGGCGAACCGTATTGAGAGATCTTGATGGCAAGGTGCACTCTATTCCCAATGGTGAGATCACGATAGCTACCAATTTCACTAAGGACTACTCCCGGGTGAATATGAATATCTCAGTAGCTTACGGTGAAGACCTTGACCATGTTATCGAAGTCATAAATAGAGTATGTCAGGGAATGGCTGAAGACCCAAAGTGGAAAGCAGACTTTGTTACCACACCGCAAGTACTCAGGGTAGATAAGCTGGGAGATTCAGGTATTGAGATTAAAATACTGGGGGATACCAAACCAATTCGCCAGTGGGATGTAATGGGAGAATTACGCCTGCGTCTCAAGAAGGCATTCGATAGAGAAGGCATCGAAATTCCATGGCCACATACCAAGGTTTACTTTGGTAATGAGCTTCCCATGAAACCTGAGAACACCAAGAAGGAACAGGAAGATAGCCAGTAACCCAACTGCCAGCTATGTAACTCGGGCGGTGGCAAGATCAAACACAAGGAGTTCCAGTGCCAACCGCTCGTCGTATCTTCCCGACTTGATTGCTATATCAGTCTCAACCAGCTTACCATAAGCTTCTGCTATGCGGCTGACATTATATCTCCTGAGCTGTCCAAACAACTTACCCACAGGATATTTAGGGCTTAACCCCAGCCTGGATCGTATTTCCACAGGAGATAATCCTGGCTCCAGCTCCTTGGCTAACAGAACTAAGCGAAGCTGCCTCCCCACCATCGCCAGGACATAACCGGCCGAGGCTCCCTCCTGATATAAGCGATGTAACAATTGCTGAGCCACCCTGGCTTGAGATAGAATGACAGCATCCACCAGGGAAAAGATGCTCGCCTCCTGAACATAGCCCACCACTTTCTCAACAGTGGTTTCCCTAATAAGGGTATCATCAGCATACATCAACAGCTTAGTAATCTCGTTATTCATCACCCACAAGTTGCCCCCAACCTTCTCAGCCAGAAGATCTACCGCTCCTGGTGTTACCTTTCCGCCAGCCTTCTGCACCCGCTGTAATATCCATTTTTTCAAATCTGGAATTCTCAACAATGGAAAATATTGTGTTGTTGCTAGAGGAGAGAGCTTCTTAAACAAAGAATTGCGGGCCTCTATCGGCCCATCCAGCAATATAAGCACTGTTGTTTCCGGCATAACCTGGACATAAGCAGGCAGAGCCTGCCACTCCTTCATACCCGCACGAGATTTCTTCCCCTGTCTATCCTGCGCTGCTTTGCCCTTCTTGGGGTCAAAACGCTTTAGCAATCCATCAACTATAACCAATCTATGCGGCGAGAGAAACGGGACAACATCACAACGGCTTTTAAGTTCAGCCAATGTCAAATGCATGCCATCCAGCCTAGCCGTGTTCACCACCAGCATATCTCCACTTCCCAGGGTTCCTTTAATTTCCTCCACACGGCGACTCAAGGAGAAATCATCGGGGCCATAAAAAATGTAAAACATCTACGCCTCCCATTTTAGCACAGGACATCCCACCATCATGGAGTAACGAGAATCTAGGCATGGTAAGATACAGTCATGAAACTCACCATCATTGGCCTACCCAAAAGCGGCAAGACAACAATTTTCAATGCATTAACCATGGGTAACGCCGAGGTTGCAGCGTACTCTTCCTCCCTAACAACAAACATAGGTGTAGCAAAAGTCCCAGATGTCAGAGTGACAGATCTGGAGAGTATCTATCACCCCAAAAAAACTACTTTTGCCGAGGTAAACTACACCGATGTTGCTGGTTCACCTAAAACTTTAGGAACCGGCAAAGAAGCAGGTGGTGAGCTACTGAACTACCTGACCACTGCTGATGCCTTGATACAAGTGGTTCGGGTTTTCCCAGATGAAGATATACCTCATCCTGAAGGGAGCGTGGATCCTGAACGGGATATGGCTGCCCTGGATTTAGAGCTCGTTCTCTCTGACATGGCTATCATAGAAAGGAAGCTCAAAAAACTAGAGTTGACCCTGAAGCGAGCTAAGACATCAGAGCGAGAGGAATACCTGAAAGAACAATCTTTACTGCAAAATATTCAGCGAAAACTGGAGCAGGAAACTCCAATACGGGAACAGGGCCTCAGCCAGGGGGAGCTTAAATCGCTATCCAATTACCAGTTTCTCACCGCGAAACCCATGCTGATTATCCTTAACATAGGCGAAAACCAAATAGCACAAGCTGAAAACATGGAAAGCCAGGTAACTTCAACCCACCCCAAATTCACTGTGGTGGCCATACCTGGAAAGCTAGAGATGGAGCTGGAACAATTAAACGAAGATGAAGCTAAAGAATTTCGAGAGAGCATGGGGCTGGGTACACCAGCGCTCAACCGTATTATTACCACTTCTTACTATTCCCTGGGGTTAATCTCCTTTTTCACCACTGGACCCGACGAGGTAAAAGCCTGGACCGTCAACAAGGGCACGACGGCTCCACAAGCAGCAGGAAAGATACATTCCGATATAGAAAGGGGCTTCATACGGGCTGAGGTCATCAGTTATGATGACTTGAAGTCGTGTGGAAATCTAGCCGAAGCACGCAAACGCGGTACGTTACGGAAGGAAGGCAGGGAATACATAGTCCATGATGGAGACATCATCAACTTCCTGTTTCACGTCTAACAAATATGGAGTAAGCTCGAGAATCGCCACCACAATCACTTTGGAACATTCCGGCAAAGTTTACTCACCTCACTAGAGCCAAGCTCACGCACCTCCCCTTCTTTGATGTCCCCCAGAGTGATGCCAGCGAAGCGTATTCGCTTGAGGGCAAACACATGATAGCCTAGCTGTGCAAACATGCGACGTATCTGGCGCTTTCTACCTTCATGTATGGTGATGCCATAATTAAATGGTGGACACGCCCTCACTTCCCTTATCATCGCGGGACAAGTGACACCGTCATCGAGCAGGAGCCCAGTCTTCATTCGCAGTTTATCACCATGTGACAATCTTCCTTTGATAAAAACCAGATACTCTTTCTCATGTTCAAATTTGGGATGAGTCAGCAAATATGTCAACTCACCATCATTAGTTAGTAACAATAAGCCAGTACTGTCCTTATCCAACCGCCCAACGGGATACAATCCTATATGACGGTACTTTTCAGGCAAAATATCAATAACTGTCCTGCGCCCTCTGTCATCATGTGTGGTCGACAGGATATCTCTGGGCTTATTGAGCACAAGATAAACATTAGCCTCATGCTTGGAGTGCACAGCTTCGCCATCAAATTCAATTTTATCCCTGGCTGCAACCACGGGAAATAGCAAATCACTGACTATGTCTCCATTGACTTTGACTCTGCCAGCAAGAATTATACTGACCACCTTTCTCCGAGAACCTAAGCCCGCATCCCTGAGAAATTTAAGTAAGTTATCGGGCTGCTCCATTTTCAAATATCAACCTCCTCTGTCACTCCCACAGACTGCATCTATCACCCCATTATACCCAATAACGTTTGGTTAGAATGTAATATCCCCATGCCACCATGCTCAGAAAATATCATGAGGTTAACTCACATCCGCTCGACAACACTTATCGTTACAGGGGTGAAGATTTCGCCATTTGAGTTGATAAAAGCTGCTGATTCAGCTCTTTATAAAGCCAAAAATTCAGGTAGAAATCGAGCACATATCTTCAATAAGGGAAAGTGAATACAATTTGCGCCCACTTATAAACACTATCCTCCTCATACAGCATTAGACCCGTTTACATAGCATCGCAGAGAAGCCTTGGCTCTTCTTCCATGGTAAATCTAATC
>JAUXIH010000018.1 GCA_030621105.1 Dehalococcoidia bacterium
AAGATTAGAGGGGAGAATATAGAAGAGATGAGAATGCCAATTATCGCTGGTAACTGGAAGATGCACACCGTAACAGCAGAGGCAAGGAAATTAGTATTGGATATGTTACCTGCACTGGACAAAGTTGAGGGAGTAGATAAGTTATTATGCCCACCGTTTGTTTCTTTGCTTCTGCTGAAGGAGTTGTTGAAGGATACATCTATTCGCCTTGGTGCTCAAAATATGTATTTTGAAGTTAAGGGTGCTTATACCGGTGAGATATCCCCTTTGATGTTAGTAGATCTATGCCATTTTGTGATTTTGGGACATTCCGAGCGGCGGTGGTATTTCGGTGAAAATGATAAGTTAATTAATAACAAAATCAAGTCTGCCTTGTCTCATAAGCTCCTACCAATATTATGTGTTGGGGAAAGGCTGGAGGAAAAAGAATCTGGCAAGGCACAAGAGGTTATTAGTAATCAGCTATATGCAGGGTTAAGCAACGTAGCCATATCTAGTGAAATAGTGATTGCATATGAACCTATTTGGGCAATTGGCACAGGTAAGGCAGCTACCAGTAAACAGGCAGCAGACACTATCAAGTTTATTCGCGATACGCTGGCTAGCATCTGGGATGGCAGAAGGGCACAAGAGATACGCATTCTTTATGGAGGCAGTGTCACTGGAGAGAATATTACTGAGCTTATGTCACAACCAGAAATCGATGGAGCTTTGGTAGGAGGGGCTAGTCTCAGGCCTGAAGAATTTGTCAGCATTGTTAGCCAAGCTGCAAAAATCAAAGGCAAGTCGATTATCTGAATAGGGATATATAGTGTCTATTAGTTCCCAGGCATATCCAAGTGCCAGAAGCCAGGAGAGGCTTATTGCTATAGTTGGCCCCACAGCAACAGGAAAAAGTAATCTTGCCCTCAGCATCGCTCATGAATTTGGGGCAGAGGTGGTTAATGCTGATAGTCGCCAGGTCTACAGATACATGGATATTGGAACTGATAAACCATCCCTGATGTCAAGGGCGCAGGTTCCTCATCATCTTATTGATATTGTCGATCCCGACGAGAACTTTAATCTAGCAAAATATAAAAATCTAGCTATCAAAACTATTGATGCAATTATCAAAAGGGGGAAGTTACCACTACTGGTGGGGGGAAGTGGGCTTTATGTGTGGTCTGTGTTAGAGGGGTGGAATATACCTGAGGTAGCACCTAATTATCACCTGAGACATGCTCTAGAGAGTAGAGCAGCTAATGAAGGGATCCAGTCTCTTTATAAAGAGCTTCAAGGCATTGATCCTCTCGCCGCAAGCAGGATAGATCCTGCCAATATACGTCGCCTTGTCCGAGCTTTGGAAATATACGAGATGACAGGGCACATTCCTTCGCAGCTACAGCGCAAAACAACCCCTGATTTATTTACATACACAATTGGATTGAACATGGAAAGAGGGGATTTGTATAGAAGAATTGATGAACGTATCGACATCATGATGCAGAAAGGACTGATAGACGAAACAAAAAGTTTGTTTGAACGAGGATATGATTCAAGCTTATCTTCTATGTCTGGGATAGGATATAAGCAGATAGGCGAATTTTTGGAGGGACATATTGATTTGCCCTCAGCTATTGCAAGGATCAAGCATGACACTCGTCGTCTGGTACGGCATCAATGTGCATGGTTTCGTCTTGGAGATGATAGAATTCACTGGATTGTTGGGGGTAATGCGGAAGATGAAGCTAAGATGGTGATAAGGAATTTTGTACTATGAAATTTTCCAAATTACAAGCTACAGGAAATGACTTCATTGTGGTAGATGCCAGGAATGAATATCATAATTGGCCCAGATTATCTCAACTTATGTGTCGGTATCACTTTGGTATTGGTGCTGATGGCATGATACTGGTACAGAATTCTCCAAGTGCTGATCTGAAAATGTCCATCTTTAACTCTGATGGTTCCGAGGCTGAAGCATGTGGCAACGGACTGAGATGCCTGGCTAAGTATGCCATCGAGCATCAGGTAGTTGATACAACAAATATATCTGTAGAAACGTTATCAGGGGTTAAAAGAGTTAAAGCCCATCTTTCAGGACAACAGGTTATATCTGTTGAAGTCGAAATGGGACTTCCTGTGTTTACTGCTGAAGATATTCCTGTCGATATCAAAACCGGTAAAGTCCCTGTATTAGAGTATCCGTTGGATATGGAAAAAGGCGTATTGACCATATCTCTTGTGTCTATGGGCAACCCGCATGCAGTTCACTTTCTATCAGGAGAAATGGCTACATTCCCGCTTGATAAAGTAGGACCACAGGTAGAAAGACATGTGGTATTTCCGCAAAGGACAAATTTTGAGATTGCTAAAGTTATAAGTCGCAAGAGAATTAAGGCCAGGGTATGGGAAAGGGGAGTGGGGGAAACCCTTGCTTGTGGCAGCGGCGCTTGTGCTATAGTTGTAGCTGCTCGGATGCTGGGGTATATAGATGATACAGTTGACATAACACTTCCAGGGGGAACCCTGGCCATCAGGTGGGATGGCCAGGGTAGTGTTTCTCTAACCGGTCCAGTAGAGGATGTGTTTACTGGTGAGTGGCATGTAGTAAACTAGGGCAAACGGCATCTTTACTATAACAGGTGAATTGGTTAGGTATGCGTGTCTTAGTTACATTTTCTGGACAAGGAGGACAATATGCAGCTAGCTGATAGACTTAATCGATTGCCCCCCTATCTTTTTGTTGGCATCAACCAAAGGATTGCTGAACTGCGATCCCAGGGTCAGGATATTATAAGTTTTGCTATAGGAGATCCTGATTTACCAACACCAGCAAGTATCATTAAACGTTTATGCCGTGCAGCTCAAGACCCTGCTAATCATAAGTATCCTGAGACCAAAGGGCTGCCTCAACTACGGCAGGCAATTGCTGATTGGTATGCTCGGCGTTTCGGAGTCCTCCTGGATCCTGATACAGAGGTATTGCCACTCATTGGCTCCAAGGAGGGAATTGGACATATCGCGCTGTGTTTTGTTGAGCCCGGTGATATTGCGCTGGTGCCTGATCCAGGTTATCCCCCATTTTCTTTGGGGGTTATTATAGCTGGAGGCGAATTGTATTCCATGCCTCTCTATGAATGGAATGATTTCTTACCAGATTTTAATACTATTCCTGAGCAGATAGTCAATAAAGCGAAATTCATGTGGCTGAATTATCCCAATAACCCTACTGGAGCTATAGCAGATGTTGAATTCTTCGCTAGAGCAATAAAATTTGCCAGGGAACATAACATTGCTATTTGTCATGATGCAGCTTATTCTGAGATCTCCTTCGATAGTTATAAGCCTCCGAGCTTTCTAAATGCGCTGGGAGCTAAAGAAGTTGGAGTAGAATTTCATTCCCTATCCAAAACCTACAATATGACAGGATGGAGAATAGGCATGGTGGTAGGCAATAGCAAGATTATAGAAGCGTTATTTCATATTAAGTCCAATTTGGATTCAGGAATTCCTCAGGCAATCCAGGAAGCTGCAATTGAAGCTTTATCCGGATTTTCTCCTGATTACACCGTAGCACGTAATGTAATATTGCAGCGGAGACGAGATGAATTAGTACACGCGCTGGCTACAATTGGGATTGAGGCTCGAGTACCCAAGGCTACTTTTTATATCTGGGCCAAGGTTCCTTTGGGGTATCACTCTGTGGACTTTGCTACGAAATTGCTTGATGAGGTTGGTATTGCTGTTACTCCAGGCATTGGTTATGGAAAATGTGGAGACGACTATATCCGATTTTCCTTGACTATTCCCGATGAGCGCTTGGAACAAGGCGTGGTTCGTTTATCACACTGGCATTGGGGGAAGAAATAAAACGCAAGCTCTTTTCTACACGACCCGAAGTGGAAAAAGTATTCTTGGTTGCTGTAGAGGGAAAGTCGTCAGGGGATGATTGGACAACAGATGATTCCTTGCAGGAGCTATCTCGTTTAGTTCAGACGGCTGGTGCTAAAGTAGCAGGAGCACTTATTCAAAAACGTGATAAACCTCTGCAAGATTGCTATATCGGCAGAGGGAAGATTGCCGAGTTGGTTAGCCTGAGACAGCAAACTCAATATAATACGGTGATCTTTGATGATGAATTGTCGCCGAGGCAGCAAAGGAACCTCGAGGAAGTATTGCAAGTCAAGGTTGTTGATCGCACGACGCTTATTTTAGATATCTTCGCTAAGAAAGCTACAACCCGCGAAGGTCAACTCCAAGTTGATCTGGCACAGCACCAGTATATATTGCCTAGACTAGTAGGGCAGTGGGGGCACTTGGAACGGTTGGGAGGGGGAATTGGTACCAGGGGCCCTGGAGAGTCACAATTGGAGACTGACCGACGTCTGATTCATAAACGTATTGGCAAACTCAAACAACAGATAGAACATATACGGCAACACCGTGCTCTCTACAGAAAACAACGTAGAAGATCAGGCATACCGGTTGTAGCCCTGGTTGGTTATACTAATGCAGGTAAAAGCACTTTATTTAATGTTCTGAGTAAAGAGACTGTTACTGTGGAAGATAAGCTATTTTCCACCCTTGACCCCGTTACTCGCAAGTTGAGCCTGCCTGATGGCGGTAGCTTCTTGATCACGGACACGGTTGGGTTTATTCATAAGTTGCCGACCTCGATCATTGCTGCTTTTCGAGCTACCTTGGAGGAAATTAGTGCAGCCAACTTATTGTTGCATATAGTTGACATAACGTCTAAGGGTGCTGCCAATCAATGTCGTATGGTGGAGGAGACTCTCGGTAATCTGAACTGCGAGCATACGCCTGTACTTATGGTACTGAATAAGATAGATCTGGTTCTAGATAGTGAAGCGGAAGTAAATTCTCTAGCTGCTACTCCTTTCTCATGGAGAAATATTATGTTGCCAGATAGAAATACGGTTATGATATCTGCTGCAAAGGGATGGGGGATAAAAACTCTTCTGGATAAGGTAGCTTCCCGCTTGATAATACCTGCTGGGGATAAATAAGGAGTGTTGTGGGGAAAATATGGATTATATTCGAATACTAAGAGATATTATCTCTATAGATACGTCCAGGCCATCAGGGGCAAATTGTGGAAGGGCAATTGATTATCTTCGGCCATTATTTGCTCAGATAGGCTTTACAACTGAAGTAGTTCATATTCCTAAAGAATATGCTGAAGGTAAGCAGGGCAGAGTTGCATTGCTCTGCCACTGTAGGCAACAAAATAAACCTCGGCTGATTTTCTATTCTCATATTGATGTAGTTCCATCTGAGGGGTGGAATGCTTTCGCTCCATGGGTAGAGGATAGGAAAATCTTCGGAAGAGGGGCTTCCGATATGAAAGGTGCAATAGTAGCGTTACTCTTAGGATTAGAAGCCCTTCAAGGAAAACCGTTACAGTATGATATTTCTGTTATGGTGACCACTGATGAGGAAATAGGACAGGCAAACCAACTCCGCTACCTAAGGCAATTTTTGGAGCCTGTTTCTGGGGCTTCTCTGTTCAGCCTTGATTCTGGTTTTGGCTATGTCACTATAGCTAATCTGGGCGTCCTGCAAACAGATATTGTGGTGCGAGGGAAATCTGTACATTCAGGGTTAGCCCACTTGGGAACGAATGCTGTGGAGCAAGCAAATATCCTGGTGCAAAGGCTCTTAGAGTTAAAAAGAATTGTGGTTCAGAGAAAATCTTGTATCATGGTACATCCTAATACGGGTCTTGCTACTATGGAAGCCAGGCTGAATATAAATAAGATAGTTGGGGGTTTACAAATTAACGTTGTGCCAGGGAGATGCGTAATTTCCTTGGACAGGAGGTTAATTCCCGAGGAAAATATTGAGGATGCGGAGAAGGAATTGATGGATACGTTATCCTCAGTTGAAGGAGTGGACTGGGAGATTGAAAGGATATTCAGGGTTCCTACTGTTCCTCCATGCCAGGGGTCGGTAGTGGATAAGTTATCAGGAATAATTGAAGGAGTCACGGGTCATAGTGGTAAGTTTGGCGAGATGGTTTCAGGTGACATGCCATATATTGCTACTGCCGAATGGGGAGCGAAAGAATTTGGTCTGGGTACCATACGGGCGGAGTGTAACATTCATGGCAAACATGAATTTGTTTATCAGGATGATATTGAGAATCTGGCCCGGATAATCACCTTGTTTCTATTGTCTTAGTGATAGAGGATGAATTATGACAATAGCAATACTGTATAGAGACGAACTGCGAGAATATGATTTTGGGCCAGGCCATCCATTCCGTGGTGACCGTTATGAGGTATTTCCCGAGTTTCTTAAGAATATGCTTCCTGAGGCTGATACTTATGTGGTGTTGAAATCAGATTGGGCACAGGATGAGGATTTACGGTTAATTTGCAATCAGGATTACATAGATTTCACAAAGGGTTATTTCGAAGCTGCCAGTTTGGGTTTAAGCTATCCGGGGATATTCTCAGTGTATCATTCAGGAGATAATAAACCACAGGGCAGGCCAGGGAAACTGGAGGAAGCAGCTAGACTAATGATTGGTCAGGCGAAACAGGCAGTTGACATAATCCAAAGAGGAGAATATAACAAGGCATTTTGCATTGGTGGGAATATGCACCATGCTAAGCCGAGTTATGGAGAAGGCTTTTGTCTGTATAATGATAATGCTTTCGCTGCTAAATATTTGATAGACAGGTATGGCTTGGAAAAGATAATAGTCCTAGATACTGATGCCCACCAGGGGAACGGAACATGCGAGTATTTCTACTCTGACCCCAAAGTTTTGTTTATCGACCTGCATCAGGATCCTAGGACATTATATCCGGGCACAGGGTTTGCTGATGAAATTGGTGAAGGTGAGGGACTCGGGATTACTATCAATGTTCCTATGCCAGTCTACGCTGGTTATGACTCTTACAGATTAGTTCTTGATGAGATAGTGCTGCCCGTGAGCCAAGAATTTCAGCCGCAGATAATTATCAGGAATGGGGGCTCTGATCCTCATTTCGCTGATGGATTGACTAGCCTAGGACTTCCTGTCAGAGGATTCAGCATGATTGGAGAGAAAGTTAGGGGTATAGCTGAACTATGTCATGGTAAGCAAATCGATTTCATTGGCTCTGGATATAATAGGGAAGTACTTCCCTATGCTTGGATGGCTTTAATATCAGGGTCGTCTGGGTTTGGCCTCAAATTGACTGACCCTTTTCCAGTTCCACAAAGATTTCAGACGGATCAGGTACTCGAAAATACAAGAGGAGTTATCAAGCAAGTCAAGGACAACCTACGTCCTTTTTGGAAGTGTTTTGCCTAGTTTGTTTCTTTTACCAAACAAGGTGGCTCTGCAAGAAAAACAGAATTACTTGACATAACACAGGATGCGTATGGAATGTTACAAAATAGTTCTGGCAGGGCTGAGGATTACAAATTATAATTATAAGGGGAGACAATCTGAGGGAGGGAAAAGAAATGGCAATAGCTGAAATTAGCATCATTCCTTTGGGAACGAAGACCTCTTCAGTAGGTAAATATGTGGCTCAAGCGATTAAAATCTTACAGAGCGAGAGAAATATCAAATATGAGCTCTCTTCGATGGGAACCACTATAGAGGGCGATTTAGATGATATTTTAAGGATAGCCAGAGCAATGCATGAGGGGATCTTCACTATGGGGGTTACACGAGTGGTAACAACGGTAAAAATTGATGATCGTAGAGACAAGGAGATAAGTATTAAGAGTAAGTTGGCTGCAATTACTGGTGAGTAGTGATAAATACCATAGGTTACAGTAACAAAATAAATGCAGATTACCATTGTATATGATAATGAAGTTCTCCGGGATGAACTGATATCGGGCTGGGGTTTTTCTGCTCTGATACAGGGCGAAGGGATTCCAACAATGTTATTTGATACGGGGGGCGATAGCTTTACTTTGCTACATAATATGGAAGAGTTAGGTATTGATTCTGAAAAACTGGAAGTAGTGGTAATTTCTCATCCTCATGGTGATCACACTGGAGGCCTTTCTGAGATTCTTCGGCGTAATCCTTCAACCGAGCTATATGTGACTAAGTCATTTCGAGAGAAGGGTGTGGGAGGAAAAATAACTGTAGTGGATAAAGCAACTGAGATCTGTAAAGATATTTTCTCTACAGGAGAAATATCAGGTATAGAGCAATCCCTTGTGCTCAGGTCAGATTATGGGGTTTTTGTACTTACAGGATGTTCTCATCCAGGTCCTGCAAGAATACTATCAGCTGCCTCTAAATTTGGTAAGCTCTATGGTATCGCTGGAGGGTTTGGCCCCCACGATCCCAAGAAATTTCGGAGCTTTCCCGATCTGTCACTTATATATCCCTGTCATTGCTCTGTATATAAGCGAGAGATGGTAAAGATGTTCCCAGATAAGGTAGTAAAATGTGGTGTGGGGCTAAAAATTAACTTATAGTTAGTAATCTCTCTCCCCAAATATCCTTGTTCCTATTCTAACCATGTTGGCCCCTTCCTCTATAGCTATTTTGTAAGAGTTGCTCATGCCCATTGAGAGATACTCCATCTCCACATTAGGCAGGTTGAGCTTTTTAAGCTGCTCGAATATCCTCCGTGTTTCTTTAAAATAAGGTCTCGAATCCTCGGGGTCTCCAAATCGCGGCCCCATAGTCATGAGTCCTTCAACCTTCAAATTTTTAAGAAACGCGAGTCTCTTTATAAGCGGTGCTACATTCTGGGGTAATACCCCTGATTTTTGTGCCTCTCGACCACTATTGATTTCAACAAGTACAGGCATTACTTTGTTAATCTGTGCGCACCTCTGGTCAATTTCTTTAGCTATTTCCCAAGAATCAACTGTTTCTATCATGTCAAACATTTCTACCATAGTCTTTCGCACATTGTGTTTTTGCATGGTGCCTATGAAATGCCACTGTGCCTCTCTATCTATACTTGTGTAAGCTTGTTTTGCTTCATTAATATAGTTTTGTCCAATAATTTTCACTCCGGCTTGAATCGCCTGAGATATCTCTTGAGGAGTTCTCTTTTTTACTGCAGCTACTAAGTTAATTCCATCAGGAAGTTCCGCCAGTATAGCTTTTACATTATCCTTAATCATGTCTGTTGATATTGTAACAGACACTTGACAAACATATGGTTTGACTGAGTATAATATCCCTTACACTCAGTCGAGGATAAAGACTATGTTACGATACGTTGATGATTTCTTGCTTAACCTGCAGGCTAATAAGTACTCCCCAGAGACAGTCTATAGTTATGAGAGGGATCTAACTGTTTTTGCTACTTTCCTGCAGGAAAGTAGCGTTGAATTTGAAAATCTTAGCAAGCGAGACATAATTTACTATAAAGCATATTTGGCATCCAGGGATCGCAAGACAGCCAATCTAAGCCCTCATGGAGGCAAAGAGCTCAATCCCCGATCCATAAACCACATACTTTCTGCCCTACGCTCCTATTTGCGATATCTAATTGAAATGGATCGTCCTTGTCCATTGCCCCCAGAGGCTGTTAAGCTTGCCAAGGCAGGCCATAGTCACCCCCAGGTTGCTGAACTTGATCAATTGCATCAACTCATTGAATCTCCGACACACATGGAATCAAAACCCAGTATAGCCTTAAGAAATCGGGCTATATTAGAAGTGCTGTTTGCCACTGGCATGAGAATCTCAGAATTATGCAATCTCAATCGAAGTCAAATTGATGGGAGTGGGCGAATCTTTATTACTGGTAAGGGTAGAAAACAACGCTTTGTTTACTTGACTCCCCGGGCTAGACAACATCTTAATGCTTATTTGGCTACTCGACATGATAATTGTCCTGCCTTGTTTATTCCTTACGCTGGTAGGAATGTGTTTAAACGAGGAAGGAGGATCTCTACTAACTATGTGCAGGAAAGGATTAAGCGATATAGAGAGAAGCTAAAGATAAATGTGCCCACCTCAGCGCACTCCCTGAGGCATGGTTTTGCCACTTACTTGGCTGAGCGTGGGGCTAACCCTGCGGCTCTACAAATTCTCCTAGGACATGAGTCTCTTAACACCACTACACGATATGTTCATACCTCAGACAAATATGCGGAGGAGACACATCACAAGTTCCATCCCCTCGCTCAGCCAGAGGATGTTTAGTATTATGTCAAGCTAATTTGCCTACTAAAAGAAGAGATGATGAACAAATATCTTAAGCCCACATGGGAAATTGATTGTACAGGGAAGGTAGTCAGGGAAACAGCTCAAGAGCTAGTTAAAGGCCAAAATGATGTTAGTGAACAAGCTAAACAACTTTTCTACTTTGTGCGCGACAAAATTCGATATAACATGTACGTCCCTTTCTATTTCATAGTCCAGGGTCATGAAGAAGCGGTGCCAGCAAGCATATTGCTGGAGTGGCGTGAGGCTCAATGTGCTCAAAAGGCAGTTCTTCTTGCTGCCCTAGCTCGAGCTGTGGGAATTCCTGCTAGACTGAGATTTGCTGACATCCGCAATCATCTCCTCCCTCGAAAGGCACTTAATGTACTAGGCACAGATCTACTGACATATCACGGCTATAATGAACTGTATATCAACGAGCAATGGATTAAGGTTACCCCTGCGTTTGACCTAACAATGTGCCGGAGAAATCGGATTACCCCTGTAGAGTTTGATGGAAGGCATCATGCTACATTCCACTCACATAACCAGGATGGCAAGTTGCATATTGAATACATGCTGGACCATGGATGTTGCGACCACCTACCGCTGCAAGAGATATTGAATGCATGGCAACACACCTATGGGCCTGCGTATGTAGCACAAGTTGGGACGCAACCAAAAAGTAAACTACCTCTTAAATGGGCCCGGTAGGGTTCGAACCTACGACCAACCGGTTATGAGCCGGCCGCTCTGCCACTGAGCTACGAGCCCATGGAGCGGGAGACGGGATTCGAACCCGCGACATCCTGCTTGGAAGGCAGGAACTCTACCGCTGAGTTACTCCCGCTTTTACTTGCCAGTTTAGCAAGCACATTACAATGGGTCAAACCTCTTAGCAGCGCTAAGCAACGGTTCAGGTTTCTTTGGGTAGTGTTGTTGTTGCCATGAAATTCTGTGGTATAACCATCCATTACGCTTTCAAGCGGCAGATAAACTCCTATCTGCCGCTTGAAGTGGACACAAATAGATATACCAGTTATTTCCCTGTAAATGTAGGCCTTCTCTTCTCTAAAAACGCTGATACACCTTCGGTAAGATCACTCGTGCTCCAACATAGAGATTGGCATTCAATCTCCAGAATCTTGGCATCATCTAAGGCCATATCCTGACCGTAAGTGATAGCATACTTGGCCATCTTTAATGCAAACGGTGGTTTTTTAGCCAGCATCTCAGCAAATTTTCTCACCTCGGCCATAAGCGTTGCTGCAGGGAACAATTTGTTTACCAATCCTACTTCATAAGCACGCTGTGCTGTAACATTACGAGCGCCGTAAATTATCTCTTTGGCTATGCCTGTGCCAACTAAGCGAGGTAATCTTTGCGTTCCTCCTCCACCGGGAATCAGCCCGAGGCCAGTCTCAGGTTGCCCAAACACAGAGTTATCAGATGCAAATCTAATATCGCAACTCATAGCTAACTCTTGGCCGCCACCCAAGCAAAAACCCTGTATGGCAGCAATCGTTGGTTTTGGCATGACTTCCAAGCTTCTGAAGACACGATGGAACTGGTCCATGAGTAACATTACTTCGCGGGGGCTCTTGTCTTTAAACTCAGTGATATCGGCCCCAGCAACAAAAGACTTCCCGCCAGCACCAGTGATAATAACAACCCTGATGTTATCATCAATCTCACATTTGGCCCTAACATCATCAAGCTCTTCTAATGTCGCAGCATTAAGAGCATTGAGGGCCTTGGGACGATTGATAGTGACCGTAGCAACACTACCTTCCACATCAAACAATAGATTTTTGTACGCCATAACAAATCCCCCTTTTTACTAATTCGAGAAGAACAACTGCAGGCTCAATCATTCAACTCGGCCCTATTATAGCACAAGATGGCCCAGAAAATTGAAAAGCAATGTTATTCATATAACATTTCTGATAGCATATCTGTTTGACACTGGGAAGCTATAATGATAAGGTTTATCTTCTTTCCCGGAGGTGTTGAGATTTACGCAATTGTTGAAACAGGTGGTAAGCAATATAAGGTTACTCCAGAGCAAAAGGTGAGGGTTGATGGGCTGGACGTCCCTAGTGGTAAGACAATCGAGTTAGATCGCGTGCTGTTAATTGAAAGCGCTGGTAATACAATTATAGGAACTCCAACTATTGCAAAGGCTAAAGTTATCGCGACATCACTGGGTGAGATTAAAGGCGATAAGCTCATAGTGTTTAAGTATAAGTCCAAGGTTAGATATCGCAGAAAGTTAGGGCATCACCAGACTTATACAAGCCTGATGATAAATAAGATTGTTAAGCCGGAGTCTTAAATATGGCGCATAAAAAAGGTGG
>JAUXIH010000094.1 GCA_030621105.1 Dehalococcoidia bacterium
TTTGATGAAGCTTTCCAGCAATACGATGCCCTTATCACCCCGACATCTCCAACAACTGCGTTCAAGCTCGGCGAAAAAACCGATGACCCTATCCAAATGTACCTTAGCGATGTTTGCACACTGCCCATAAATATCGCTGGAGTGCCTGCGATCTCAATCCCTGCAGGGTTTGTTAACAATTTACCTGTCGGAATGCAAATCATCTCCAAACACTTTAACGAAGAAACAATATTTCATATAGCCTATGCGTACGAGCAGACAACTGATTGGCATCAGATAAAAGCTACGCTTTAGCAAGCTCGGATGCACCCCATTCGAATACCCTATATACACAATAGGAACTCCCCTTCATCAAGCGCGGACCCATAAGAATAAGGCTAGTAAGAGGAGCAAACTTATCATTCAAAGCTGTAGCAAAAAGTAGAATTTCAGCCAAGCTATGCTACAATGAGACTAATAACAATTACCTATAAAAGTTGTGAGGTGACGGAGTAGACAAAGAAATGAAAAGAATTCTAGAAATACTACAAGATTCCTCTCAAACCACCCCTGAGCAAATTTCTGTCATGCTTGGTATACCTGTAAATGAAGTTACAAGGGCAATCAAGCAGGCTGAGCAAGAAAAAATTATATTAAAATATAAGACCATCATTAACTGGGCTAAAGCAGGAAGAAAGGAAGTACTGGCTTTAATTGAGGTCAAGGTAACACCGCAGAGAAATGTCGGATTTGATTCCATCGCAGATCGCATTTATCAATTTCCCCAAGTATATTCTGCTTATCTGGTCTCAGGCACATATGACCTTGCCCTCTTAGTTAAGGGAGAAAATATGCAGGAGATAGCAAGCTTCGTCTCCGAAAAATTAGCACCTATGGAGCAGGTGCAAAGTACTGTCACTCACTTTCTTCTCAAGCAATACAAAGAGGACGGAGAGATACTCCGCCCGACAAAAAACATCAGCAGGTTACCAATAACACCTTAGCTTGCTCACATAGTATGCTGAAATGGAATCAGTTACAGCTAGAACTCACAATAATTTTATCTCGCAAAAAGTAAATGCTATTTCACCTTCAGGAATCAGGAGATTTTTTGACCTGCTCTCCTCCATTGAAGGCGTAATCTCGCTAGGGGTCGGCGAGCCCGACTTCGTTACTCCCTGGCACATTAGAGAAGCAGCCATTCACTCCCTGGAAAAGGGTTACACCATGTATACCTCAAATTATGGACTTCTCGAGTTGCGCCAGGAGCTAGCACTATACCTAGAGCGACAATACGGGGTTAGCTATCATCCCGAACAAGAACTTATCATCACTACTGGAGTTAGCGAAGGGCTCGACATAGCATTACGAGCTATCATCGATCCTGGCGATGAAGTCATCGTTCCCGACCCATGTTATGTTGCCTACATTCCCGACATTGTCATGGCTGGGGGCATACCAATCGAAATACCTACCTACCAGAAAAGCAACTTTGCCATTTCAGCACATGACATAGAATCCAAAATTAACGAGAGAACTAAGGCTATACTGATCGGTTACCCTTCAAACCCTACAGGAACCACTCTATCACGAGAAGAGCTCAGTGCAATTGCGGAGTTAGCTCGCAAATACAATCTGCTGGTAATATCCGACGAGATTTACAGCCGGCTAACCTATGGTTCCAATCACACTTATTTTGCCAGCTTGCCCGGAGTCAAGGATCAAACCATTTCGCTCAACGGCTTCTCCAAATCCTATGCCATGACAGGATGGCGAATTGGCTACGTTGCAGCTAACCGCGATATCATAGAGGCTATGCTCAAGGTTCACCAATACACCATGCTTTGCGCCCCCATTATGGCTCAATTAGCAGCTATTGAAGCACTGAAATCGGGGGAAGGTGAAATTGAGCACATGCGACAGGAATATGATAAACGGCGCCGTGTCATAACAAAAGGGCTTAATAACATTGGGTTAACTTGCCCCACACCACAAGGAGCCTTTTATGCTTTTCCCGGAATAGAAATCACCGGAATGAGTTCAGAGGAATTTGCGGAAAAACTATTAATAGAAGAGAAGGTAGCCGTAATTCCGGGTTCTGTCTTTGGAAAGCATGGCGAAGGCTTTCTGCGTTGTTGCTACGCTACCAGTTTATCCAATATCGAAGAAGCCATCACAAGAATGGATAAATTCGTAAGAAGATACAGAAAAAGCTAATCACAAAGCTACTCTGGCCATTTACGCGGCATGAGTCCCATCTTTTGTTTAACTTCACACATAGTCTCTTTGGCTATAACCTCAGCCCTGCTAGCTCCATCAGCAAGAACATCAGCAACATAACCCGGCCTAGATGCCAAATCATTCCTTCTCTCCCGAAATGACTCAAAGAACTGACTCATGCTACGGGCCAACATCTTCTTGCAATCAACGCAGCCGATTTTAGCGCTACGACATTCCTGAACAATTTCCTCGGAGCGAGAAGGACTAAAAATCTGGTGGAGGCGGAATATATTGCAAACCTCAGGATGTCCTGAATCAGAGCGGAAACGTCGTGCCGGATCAGTGAATGCTGCCATCACCCACTTCGATATCTCCTCGGGAGAGGCTGCGATTTCAAGATAGTTATCGTAGCTTTTGCTCATCTTCTCTTGTCCCTGTGAACCCAAAATCAAGGGAAACGAAGTAAGCTTAGCCTGCGGTTCAGGAAAAACATAGCCAAAGAGAGAATTAAACCGTCGCACAATCTCCCGGGCTAACTCCAAGTGAGGAAGCTGGTCTTCCCCTACAGGCACAAATTCCCCTTTGTAAAGGGCAATATCAGCCGTCATCAGGACAGGGTACCCTACCAAACCATAATTAACATTATGTGACTGCTTTCTAACCTTTTCCTTAAAAGTGGGAACGCGTAATAACCAACCCAGTGGAGTTATCATGCCAAGCAGGGTATTAAGCTCTGTAATCTGGGAAACATGAGATTGAACGAAAACAATACTTTTCTGGGGATCGATACCAGCGGCTAACCAATCAAGGACCATTTCGTGAATATCTTCCTGTAGCTTACTGGTGCTATCCAGGGTAGTAAGCGCATGAATATCCACCACGCTGTAAATGCAATCATATTCATCCTGCAAAGCGACACAATTTTGAATAGCTCCGAAGTAGTTACCGATATGCTGCTTACCTGTAGGTCTAAAACCAGAAAAGACACGCTTCATTTCACTTGAACAATGAAGTTTAGCATAGGAATTTACGTGACAACAACATAATATAATGATACTTGCTATGGCAGCGAGAATGCAGGGACAATAAAGATATTTATGGTTATGATTCACATTTTCGTCAATACATATATATTTCCCCTTGTATCCTAAAATCTTTTTGTTATATAATGGGTTGGTCGTAATCACAAGTAAGGAGGGAAATATGCAATATGAGTTAACTGAAGAGCAAAACATGTTGCGGGCTGCTGTGAGGAAAGTGGCGGAGGAGCAAATCAAGCCCGGAGTATTTGAGGCTGATGAAGCAGAGAGGTGGCGGCCAGAGTTAATCGACATCTTAAGAGACAATGGTCTCCTAAGCATTGAGTTCCCCAAGGAGTATGGTGGTGAGGATGCTGGCCTGTTAGCAGAGGTCATTTCAACCGAAGAGTTATCTCGCGTTGATGGTACCATTGGCAATATCTCTGCCGGTCATACCCTGGGAGCTTTGCCTATCTTGATTGCTGCCAACGACGATGTGAAGAAAAGATTCTTGCCTGGACTTTCCACAGGAAAAGATCTCTGCACATTTGGCCTCACGGAGACATCAGGTGGTTCTGATGTCGCGGGTTTTACCACCAGGGCTGAAAAGAAAGGCAATGAATATCTCATCAATGGCAACAAGATATTCATCAGTAATGGCACCTATGCTGACGTATCCACTGTCTACGCGGTTACTGATCCAGCGAAGCCACAGCATCAAAAGGCCACTGTTTTTGTCTTTCGCATGAAAAATTCCGATGGTTCCTTCGTGCCGGGATATGGAGTGGGTAAGCGCGAGATAAAGATGGGGCTCAGGACCGCTGATACTGTAGAGCAAGTATACAACGACTTGCACGTTCCCGCTGAAGACATGGTTGGTAAAGAGGGTCAGGCATTTGCCATCATGATGAAAACTCTGGATTTCAGCAGGCCCATCATCGCAGCCCAGGCATTAGGCAATGCCCAGGGTGCATTTGAAGAAGCTGTGGCGTACGCCAAGGAGAGAGTCGTGTTTGGCAAGCCCATCATCCAGCATGAGGGAATTGGATTTATGCTGGCGGATATGGCCATACAGATCGAGTCAGCAAGGCAGCTGCTATACAAAGCTTCTTCCGTGTTACAGGAGCTTTCCAAGGATATCAACGTAAGATTAACACCAGAGCAGGTAAGATACTCGTCAATGTGCAAATGCTACGCCTCTGACGTGG
>JAUXIH010000137.1 GCA_030621105.1 Dehalococcoidia bacterium
AAAGATTACCAGACACATGGAGAATGATGAGGTAGAGCGCTTGGGCTCTTGTTACTTTGTCCCTCTAATTGGTGAAGGTGCCTGGAAGAAATAAAAATGCCCCCAAGGGGATTCGAACCCCTGATCTTCAGCTTGAAAGGCTGACGTCCTAGGCCTCTAGACGATGAGGGCAAGGCTTAACTTTACGGGGAAACGGCCAGAGATTCAAGCCCAGCTGTTTCGGGAAAACCATACGCTATATTCATGTTTTGGATGGCTTGTCCTGCTCCCCCCTTTACCAGGTTGTCCAAACTACTGATTATGATAAGCCTGTTAGTATTTACATCGATGGTAGGATAAATGAAGCAGTAGTTAGTACCCCAAGCATATTTGGTTTGAGGAGGGCTGCTTGCTATTTTAATGAATGGAGCGTTCTGATAGAACTCCTTGTAAATGTGCTGTAACTCATCTTTAGCTTTGTCTCCGTGCCCTCGCCAATCTTTCTTTAATGTGGCATAGCTGGAAGTTAATATGCCTCTGGTCATCGGCACTAGGTGAGGCACGAAAGTTATGGATAGTTGTAGCTCGGGATCTAGTGTATGCAGCTCCTGTTCTATTTCTGCAAGATGACGATGCCCCTCGACGGCATAAGCATATGTATTCTCATTCGCTTCAGCATAATGAGAGATGAGATTTAATGCTCTGCCTGCCCCAGATATCCCTGACTTACTATCAATAACTATGTCCCCATAAATAAGATTGTGCTTAACTGCAGGTGCCAGGGCGAGTATAGCCCCTGTACTGTAACAACCAGGATTGGCTACCAGTTGAGCTGTAGAAATATCAGTCCGATGTAATTCGGGTAGGCCATACACTGCTTTTTTCAGTAGTTCAGGCATTGGATGTGTAAATCCATACCATTTAGGGTATTGCCTTTCATCCTTGAGTCTGAAGTCAGCACTGACATCGGTAACCTTGATGTCTGGCTTAAGCAAAGGCGGTATTATGTTAACGCTTGTTTTATGTGGCATAGCTGAGAAAATAATGTCAACGCTGGCATCAAGCTCTGCTTCTATGCGGTAGTCAGTGCTGGCAAAGTGAGGGAAGACATCTCGCAGCATTTTTCCTGCTGTACTCCTCCCTGTGACTGATTTTAGTTCTACCTGAGGATGTTGGTGAAGCAGTCGTGCCAACTCACATCCAATATATCCGGTAACATTTATTACTCCCGCCTTTAACTGTGCCATGAAGGTATCATTATACTACAGAACTTGATTAAATATGCTGACCATGTTATACAAATTCTTCATTTCTTGCTAAAGGAGACATATGCCTAAGATTTATTTTATTGATGTAACTAATCGCGATGGTGTGCAAACTGCTCAACTTGGTTTGTCCAAACTAGAAAAGACAATGATTAATATGTACCTCAATGATATGGGGGTTTACGAGTCAGAGTTTGGTTTTCCTACCACAAGGCACGAAATATTATATCTGCAGGCTAACTTGGAACTGGCTGATATGGGGGTTTTGCAACCCATTCGCCTAGCAGGGTGGATACGAGCAACTGTTGAAGACGTAGAGCAGACTTTCAAATATGTCCCTGCCATCCAGCACCTTAATCTCTCTATATCAGTCTCAGATCAGATGATTAATGCTAAGTTTCGTGGTGAGAAGGATAAGAGGGATATTCTGAAAATGGTCGCTGAATCTGTGGATGCAGCACGATCTCATGGAGCTACAAGTATTGGACTAAATGCCGAAGATTCTTCTAGAGCAGACTTGGATTTTGTTATGGAAGTTGCATCGACAGCCAAGCAGCATGGGGCTAGCAGGTTCAGATATTGTGATACATTGGGTTATGAGACACCCTTTACCATCTATGAATCGATCAAGGCTGTGGCGAAAAACGTGAAAATGCCAATTGAGCTGCATTGTCATGGTGATCTTGGTATGGCAGTGGCCAATTCTATTGCTGGTGCCAAAGGGGCACTTGATGGTGGCCAGGATGCCTATATCAACACAACGATAAATGGTATTGGTGAGAGAGCGGGTAATGCTGATCTTGTAGCTACTGTGCTCGCTGTTACCAAAGCCAAAGGTTTTGCCTCACAGGATCAACTGGGGCAGCCGATTGATCTGGGAATGGCATGGAAGACAGCCAGATTTGCTAGCTATGCTTTTGATGTTCCTATTCCTATAAATCAACCAGGTGTTGGCGCCAATGCCTTTGCGCACGCCTCTGGTATACATGCCGACGGGGTATTGAAAGATCCTGAGAATTATGAGTTGTACAGCTTCGCAGAGGTTGGTAGGGGTGAACCCGAATTAGTTGAAACTGGTAGCAGGATATGTTCAGGGGAGTACAGCGGAATCTCTGGTTTTCGGCATATCATGGGGCAGATGGCCATCACATTTAAGGATATCGATGAGGCGAAGCGAATTCTGGACTTAGTCAGGTATGCCAATGTTGCGGCGCAAAAACCACTAGTTGAAGATGAATTAGTATTCATTGCAAAATACCCTCAGATTGCCAAGAAGCTGCTGACGTTGCAGCCATAATCGTGTTACGTTGCTAAACTTGTTCTTGACATTAGTATATCTTGGTTTAATAATGTGTGACATGCGGGTGTAACTCAGGGGTAGAGTGCTTGCTTCCCAAGCAAGGTGCCGTGGGTTCGAATCCCATCACCCGCTCCACCCCAGCTATAAATCATAGCTACGCTATTTCCAAAAACTCCACGCAAAATCCGTCAAAAGAGTGCTTGCTTCGTCAGAAAATGACGCCGACCGAACTCTCGGGCCTCGTCTCAGGTTACTATCTCTGTGCTCAGACCGAAGGCAAGAGCAAAAATACGGTCGCCATTGTCATCAGGAGTGTAACCTATCTTTATAATTTCCTAAATGAGAATGGACTGAGTACCGATGTTACTCAGAACGGCATTAAAGAATTACGAACATTTATTGCCTATCTGCAGCGAAAGAGATGTTTCAGTAATCACCCCTATAGCAAAGGACAACAAAGG
>JAUXIH010000107.1 GCA_030621105.1 Dehalococcoidia bacterium
TACGACGAAGCAATCTCGGACGAAGGATGCCATGTATCTACTAATCACCTGGCCGGGTGCACTCCTTCGCTAAAAATGTTTTGAGGTAATAACATATTTCATATTTCAACCGGAATATAACCAGAATATAAAGGAGACATGCCGCGTGGAAGCCATCGAGCTAACCCGCAGCGAGCAGGGAGCTTACCAGCACCAGCTCACTTTGGGAGGAGCTTAATTCTTTTCCGAAAGTGCAGCTATCGTAGATAACAATGCGCACGGGTACGTAACTACTAAAAGGGCGTTTTGTGTAACAGGGCAGAAACTCACAATCTACTGATAGCACCTACCACTAAGTTAAAAGCATACTAACCCTTCCAGTTATTTTGGCTGAGCTTCAACGTTCTAGACGCTGTAACATGGGGCTGGTTATGGGGAATAGTTTTGTGTTTGTTTGTGGATATTGACAGCCAGTGAGTAGAGATATAACATCACTCTAATAATTGGTTACAGATGTATTGGTGTTTCGTAAGGAAATGTACATACTCTGGATTATTTCAGTTATTGCCAGTTTATGCATTTTGAGCCTTTCATTCTGTCTTAGCCCAGATGATGTGGAACGTGGGGCACTCTCCTTCCTTTCGCTACCTCATGACCATTGTCCTCTATGTGGCATGTCTCACAGTCTTACATTAATGTCGCGTGGGGACTTTCACCAAGCCTTTATTTGGAATCCGGGAGGGCCCATTTTTTACATATTGCTGACTCTTAATAGTGTAGTAGGCCTTTTTGTAGGTGCACATAAAGCCCTTAATAGAATAAAAAAATAGAAGGGAGGGCACAATGGGTATAGCCGCACTAATTCTTGGAATCCTTAGCATTGTAGGGATGGTTGTGGGGTTCTTCCCCTGCCTTGGAGCCCTTAATTGGCTCAATGTTCCTCTCGCTACCGTTGGGCTTATCATCAGCATTATTGCCACCGTGAAAGAAACGGGAACGGAGCAAACTAAGGGTATCGCTGGGATCGCTATGTGTAGCATTGCCATAATAGTTGGTATTATCCGCTTAGTTATGGGGGGAGGTGTACTATAAATCTTAGTGACCATATCTGGTGAAGGACATAAGACTTACAGATATAAAGATAATGGGATGGGGAAACATGTTTTGTAGAAATTGTGGTAAAAAACTGATAGGGAGTCCAGAAATCTGCCTTAATTGTGGAGCCAAGCCTCTTGCTGGAACCAACTTCTGTAACGGGTGTGGTGCTTCAACAACTCCGCTAACTGAAATATGTGTTAAGTGTGGTATAAGGTTGGCAAAAGCAATAGAGGTTTCACCAAAATCAAGGCTTGCTGTTACCTTGCTTTCTGTCCTTCCTGGCTGTTTTGGAATAGCCGGTGTTCACCGATTCTACCTTGGGAAGATCGGGACCGGAATTGCAATGCTTCTTACTTTAGGCGGTTTGGGAATTTGGACACTGATCGACTTTATATTTGCAGTTTCCGGCAGGATGAAAGACAAGGAAGACAAGGTTATTGAGAATTGGTAAGAACTCCACTAAGACGCTAGAGAGTGTCAACATAGCTAATTAGGTAAGAAGTGCTTCGGAGCGCCTATGAAAAGATGGAGTGAGCCCCTGAAACTAGAGGAATGTGAACCGTAAGTGAGTGGTATCTTCGCAGTTCATCCTCTCGGCTTTATCCTAATTTTGCCAGAAACCCCCACTGGCTTCAACTATCCAGACTACAGGGTCAACAAAACCTTCTCTCACTATTGTTCTTAAAACCTCATGTTGGGAGATGAAGCCAGCTATTGGCGGACTGGTTTTGTAGTAGAAAGATACAAACTCAGCACCCAAACCGTTGGATAGCAAGAAGTCATCCCTAAACTCTCTTAAGATATCAATCTCCTGAGCTGTCGCTGTGCCGTAGGCCGCGGTGGCAATGAAGCAACCACCACCTTCCTCACTTGAAGGTGCCGGAGCAGGTTCAGCCGGAGGTGGAGCAGGTTCAGCCGGAGGTGGACCAGATTGAACCAAAATACAGTGTTTTAGATGTATATAGATAATTTTACCTGCGCACACGCCCTCTACTATTACACTTTGCCCCTTGACTAATTGTGCTAGTAGAGGTTCATCTGGCTTGTCAAATTCACACCAGATGCTGGCCCCATTCCCCAAGTCAATGTAAGGCTGATTAAACACATCCTTTTTGACGCTATTTACCTTCCCAGATACTTGAAGAGTCCTTCCTTTGTACTTCTGGTCGGCAGCGACCTCATTTGCACGATATTCGCTATACAATTGCCCGATAGTTATCTTTATCACGCCGCTGTCGGCTGGAGGTGGCGACTCTGGAGGGGGTGATGCACCAATGCAGTCCTCTACCACAACAGTCCAGCTCTTGGCATTAGCAGCGCCAATCTTAAGATAAAAGCTACCATTACCCTCATAGATGTAAGTAGTATCGCTGTCAGGGCCAAAATGTATAAGAGTATCTACATAAATACTGGTCTCCCCCTCGCGGTAAACAAAGCAACTAAACATGGTTAGCCCCGGATACTCTGGAACTTCCGTCTCTACTGTCCAATTGATACGCCATTTCGAACCAGATATATCAAACGGCGCTGTAGTCTTGTCACTTTTGCCTGTAAAGGAGGCTACTTGAACCCATTGTTGTTGCGCTTGCGCGGTTGCAGGAACAACGAAGGTTACTAAGAGTGCCGCTAGAACCAGACTGACCACGATTATCTTCTTCATTTGGTAACTCCTCCCTTCAATGTACCTTCCATCTCTTACTACTTGGGCCGCTGTACTAAAACATATAGCTCTTGCTTGTAAGCAAATGGACCTATAGCGAAATTAAACAATGCTGGCTTGCCTCCAAGCTATAAGTGTGATGTTTTGAAGCATATTGCCGACCCCCAGTCATCTATCGCCCTCCCATTCAAAGTAAATTTTCTCGTCGAACTAGGCCAACTCAATTCTGAAGTCACTGTGTGTATGCCGTCACAGTATCGAATCTCCATGCGTTGCTTACTTGGTCCCTCCTATCCACCTAGGATTTGTTTGTCAGAAGCCCTAACGCTAACTATAAGACATTACGACTATGGTGTAGTGCACTGCCCTGTGACATTGAACGGAGTGCCCTCAGCGTCTAGGCAATACCACTTTATTTGCCACTTCTTTACTTCCGTCTCAAGAGGTGGAATCCCAAAGCTCAGGCTACCGCAGAGCGATTGGCTAGGATTAGCTTGTCCACTTCCCCAAAGTTCTGCTAAATCAGAGCCAGCTATGGTGTGAACAGCTTCAGCATGCTCGTCAAGAAACTCTACTTTAGTTACTGTTATCGTGTGCACTGAGCCATTATAGAGACTGTAATTGAGCTGGTGAACATGCGCTCCTATTGTTATGGCTGAATACAGCAATGTTGAAAAGGCGCCCTGAGAGGTAAAGGTATAGTCATTAGATGAGGTTTTATTCCCAGCTTCGTCTGCCGAGGATACCTTAAAGTGGTAGGTATTCTCAAACTCTAGGCCAGTTAAAGTTATACTATGATTGGTGGTTAGAGTCTCTTCTAGTGCTGTGCTTAGGCCATAGCTAATACTCGTACCATACTCAACCTGGCTAGTAGCTGGCTCATCAGTTATCCAAGTGATGATGGCAGCAGACCCTGTGATGTTAGAAACGTTGACTGCTGAAATTACTGGAGGAACTGTATCAGGTAGAGCTAGGGTGGTGACAATCTTATCCTCAGATATTGTCTCATTGCCTGAGCTATCCTTCGACTTGACCCTGAAGTGGCAAGTCATATTCGGCTCGAGACCGCATAAGTTGACCCAATGACTGGTAACTAGGTCCGAACCCCAATCTGTTTTTGAAACGTAAAAAGTAGTCGTACCATACTCAACTTGGCTAATAGCTGGCTCATCAGTTATCCAAGTGATGATGGCACTTGTTTCAGTTATGTATGAAACAGAGATGGCTGTGATTACAGGTGGGGTGCTATCAGACGTAGGTACGCTACCCGCTGACGATGGCGTGGTAGGTAGTACTCCTTGCGGGAGTATACCAAGAGCAAAGAG